>JAYVOT010000275.1:0-2114 GCA_043757795.1 Chthonomonadaceae bacterium
TAGAGGACAGTATTTGACAGAGCGCAATCTTGCGAGAACTCCTGCGAAAATCAAAGAGTTTGAAACGTTGAATCCTAAGTCACAATTATTTACTAAAACTGATCTGGCAAAAGTGCTTGTCACTTGGCATGGGAGACCAGATGAAGTTAGCAAAGGAGCGCAATCCTGCTTTACATGGTTCAGGAGCAATCTAGAAAAGATAGAAGAAGAAAACGGCAAACTCGATGCAAAAGGCTTTGAACGAATTGTGGCAAAAATGATACTATTTGGTTCCGCCTATGCAATAGTGAAAAAAAACAAAGCTGTTTTCACAGGGTATCAAGCAAATATCGTAACTTATACTGTTGCTGGACTTGTCCATGAGACAAACAATCTTCTCGATTTGGATCGCATTTGGAAAGAGCAGAAAATAAGTCAAGCCATAGAAGTATCGTTGAATGAGATTTCACGGCATGCTTGGGAGCATATCATCAAACCCTACGGAGGTGCGAACGTCACTCAGTATTGCAAAAAACTAGAATGCTGGAAGCACTTTTTGGAAAATGGGGTTCCGATCTCAGCAACCTTAAGAGCGGAAACGTTATCAGGGCAAAATGGTACGATTCTAAGAGGGCGCGCTGGACCTGATAGTATAAAAAACCAAACAACAATTAAGAATATAACCGAAATTGATCCATCTCACTGGTTTGCAATTCATGAATGGGGAAAAGAAACAGGCGCTCTAAATGGACTTCAGCTTTCACAAGTAACAACTTACGCTACAACGGAGAAATTTAATACTCAAAAAGCTAATGAGGCAATGAAAATCCTAGAAATTGCGAATGAAAAAGGCTTCGAATTGCAGAAAAAATTAGCCGGATGAAAATAATTGAGGATATTCTCACATCTACGTAAGATATGGAGTCACTTTGAGGTAAATTGATGATTCATGTTCTTAAAACTACTGGAATATTACTCAAATCCTTGCAAACATGAAGTAACCATAAGAAAGAAAAATGATGAATTTCAGGCTCGGTGAACTGTTTTCCGGTGCTGGAGGGCTTGCCTGGGGAGCTTTCAATGCTGGAAAAGAAAACTTAATCCTACATAAAGAAGGCGCTTGCACTATTTCTCATGCTTGGGCAAACGATTTGGATTTGTCTGCTTGTAGAACATATGTTGCTAATCTTATAAACAATAAGTTTTGCTGTTCAAGTTGCACTGATGATTCTATTATTAGCGTTGCCGATTGGCAAAAACGTAGCGCCGAACTACCTGTAGACCAAGAAAAAACTGTTTTTTGTGGTAGGGTCGAGGAGTTGACGGAACAGATAAACTCTCTTCCTGACATCGATGCGTTTGCTTTCGGGTTTCCTTGCAACGATTTCAGCGCGGTAGGCGAGCGTAAAGGTCTCGATGGCGAATTTGGCCCGCTTTACACGCATGCAATTAAAGTACTTAATGCTAAAATACCTCGTTGGTTTGTTGCTGAAAACGTCGAAGGGTTGTTGCATCAGGATAGCGGACAAGTGTGGGAACAGATCAAGAGCGAACTTGAACAGGCAGGCGAGGGGTATGTAATTACGGAGCACCTGTACCGCTTCGAAGAGTACGGAATTCCGCAGTGTCGCACTCGGCTTGTCATCGTAGGCATTTGCATACAAGACAGTCAGAATGGAATTCAATTCAGGGTTCCCGCCCCCACACATCAGGGCGATTTCCGGTCAGCCAGATGGGCATTCCAACACGACTCAATTTGTCCCGATGTAGTGAAGACTCTTACACCGGACGACTTAAATCATTCCATAAAATTTCCATGCGAGCGAGTTCGCAAGCGACTTGAGCATACTTTGCCGGGTCAAAATGCATGGACAGCCGACTTGCCGCCAGAATATAGATTAAATGTCAAAAAAGCTCATCTCAGCATGATCTACCGCAGGCTTATTGCAGATGAGCCATCCTACACGATAACGGGGAACGGAGGAGGCGGAACCCACGGTTATCACTGGGATCAGCCTCGCGCACTAACAAATAGGGAACGAGCACGCCTGCAATCTTTCCCGGATTCTTTCTGCTTTATTGGCAATGATGGAAGCGTCCGCAAGCAGATAGGGATGGCGGTTCCACCGATGGCT
>JAYVOT010000276.1:0-2113 GCA_043757795.1 Chthonomonadaceae bacterium
TTTGAACGTCCGTTCAAGGTAGGGTTGATTGAACCATGTCAACCTGAGAGCGCTTCCGTTGTCGTCAAGCAAAGCTTCCGTAATCGAAAATTTCGGTCCTTTTGGAAACTTCGTGACGACTGCGATTACTGTCCCGCACAACGTCGCATACTCGCCGCCCTGCACCTCTTCGACATGAACGAAATGAGAGCGGTCTTCCCAACGTCGGGGGTAGTGCCTCAGCAGGTCTCCGACAGTGTGCAGGCTCAGCTTCGCCAAAACTTGCGCAAGTTGAGGTCCCACCCCTTTCAAGTACTGCAGTGACTCGCCTAGCGGCTCGGAAGGTCGGTATCCCTGTCTGTTTTCAGCGATCTCCTGCGGCGTTTCCGGCACGTAGACCTCCCAGCGGAGAGTGAACTTTGCAAGACCTTTGCGAAGCGCGGCTTGCATAAAGTAGCGCCGCCTCGTCGCATTCGCCTAAGCTCAGAGTATTTCCAACCTAGCAAAAAAAGAGACGGCAGATTTCCGCCGACTTACTCCTGCATTATACCCCAAAGAGGCCTGGTTTGGCTCAGTGTTGACGAGAAACAAATGTTTTTGGAACTAAATATTCTTTGAAAAAAAGCGACTTCGAATGGGAAAATTTACGTTTAGTCGTTAACTTTCTGTTGAACGCTCGCTCGCAGGCATTTCCTCGTCTATTGAACTTGTGTTGACATCTGACCTAGATTCTAGTGCATTGAGTGATGCATAGTCCTATCGAATATAGATCGTTTCAGAAGGAGAGTCGACTCTTCTTGACGAATATCGTATCATGACGGACTCGCCAATGACGGATTCGCACAAACGTGCGCTTGTGGTTGCGTATTTTCTCTCCCGCTTCGATAGAAAAGGAATTCGAGCCTTAGGCTTTGACACGGCTGTGGAAGCGTTCGAGAAACTGAGTTCTCAATTAGGCGTAAAGACCTCAACGCTCAAGCATATGCGGGACTCGTTCGATCCATACTGCTCTCAGGTGCGAGTAGGATGGCATCAACGACCGATTTTGCGATCCCGCGCCAACGTCATACAGGCTTATGAGGAGTTGAGTGAAGCCGCAATCGCTGAAATTGTAAGACAAGTTCTCAATAATCGCGAAGGGGCAGTACAACAGTACACGGCGCTGATCGGAAAAGAAGATTCTCTGGTAGATATGTCCCTCGGAGAAAATAGCGCGTTCGCAAATCGTTTGCGAACAGGAGAAACCGCTGAAACTTTCTTTATTAAAAACTACCCCTTAATCGAATTGTTTCGAGGAAGAAAACTGGAAGATACGCGCAAATTAGGCGTCGGGTTCGATTTTCGCGTTTCAGATGATTCCGGTTTTCAAGCTGTCGAAGTGAAGGGCGTCAGAGAAGCGCATGGGTACATCGCATTTACGGATAAAGAGTGGTCTACTGCGCTTGCAATGCGATCCGATTACGTACTGGCTCTGGTTCTTTCAATGGATGTCAAACCTGAGTTGAACATAATTCCTAATCCGGTAACGCGACTTGATATAAAAATGAGATCTATCGAGTCGGTCTCCGTCTATTGGAATGCGAGGGTTTAGTGATGTTGATCGAGATCATAAAGTAGGAATTTGAAAGACTCGGTGCGAACGAATTCGGTGAACGTCCGTAGTAATATGTACGTCAATGCGGCGGGTTCGGATGCAATCCGCAGGAATTTCGAACTGATACGAATTCACAACAGAATCACAAACAAAATTTCAAGTAAACATTAATTTTTAATTAAGACGGGAACGTTTCCAATATGACAACTGAAACCCTACGGAACGCCGGGATAGGCGTGATCGAACTGCCGGAAATCGCGACTCCCCCCACTGATTATGACGAAGATCATAAACCGGCGGATTCCGGCGAAGACTTCGGGCGATGTCCCGTCTGCGGCAAACCGTTGCGCCCGCACGACCCGAACACGGGTGAAGCGAGAACGCCTCCAATAGGCAGAGGGTTTTCAAGCAGAGCGAAATGCGGCGGTTGCGGCACGATACTCTACTACAAAGGCGGCAAAGAGTGGGGAGTCCTGCTCGATAGCGACCTCACTGAAGAAGACAAAGCGCTCGATAAACTGAGGTGGTAACGAACTTCGG
>JAYVOT010000277.1:0-7720 GCA_043757795.1 Chthonomonadaceae bacterium
TAAAATCTGGTTGCTGACATCTCTGAATAGGAAATTCTTTTTTTCTTCTGATCAAGTATTGAGATGCAAATGTCAAAAATTAAGATGCGCTAGCCCTGCTTGAAGTTGAATGATAGCATTGTTCAGAGCCTTGGAGTGTGTCATACTGTTGACAGTTTTTATTTTCAAGCGGAAGTCTCGACGTCGGCAACAAGAGAGATTCCAATCTCGAAGCATTGTCGCTTAGCGATGAATACGTGGAATTTGGCGGAACGAAATTTGATGAAGGCGCAAGCGATTCTTCATATGTTGTCTGGGAAAGGAATTTGGCTAGGATTAGCGGACATTCTGGTCGTCGCCTACCTTGTCTACCGTCTGCTCTTGCTTGCGCGCGGAACCCGCGCTCTACAGATTCTAGGCGGACTTGGAACCCTTGTCATCGCCCTCTTTCTAAGCTCCAAATTTCACCTCGACACGCTCAACTGGATGTTGAATCAGATTGTTCCGCTAGGTCCGGTCGCCATCGTCATACTATTTTACCCGGAGTTGAGGCATGCTCTGGAAGAGTTCGGTCCCCGGTTCTGGAGCAGAGGTCTCAGTCTATTGAATCGAGAGGACCTCACTGAGATGATCGTATCGGTCTGCTCCGCGATGGCGGCTCTCTCGGCGAAACGCGTGGGAGCGCTGATAGTGTTTGAAAGACAGACTGGCTTGGATGAAATACTTGAGACCGGTACGCCGATGGATGCGACTGTGACAATGGAGCTTTTGGACACGATTTTCTATAAAGGAACCGCGCTTCATGACGGCGCGGTAGTCATCCGTCAGGGCAAAATCGTGGCGGCAGGTTGCATTCTGCCTCTCACGGATCGTCCGAAATTAGATGCCGCAGTACACACGAGACATAAAGCGGCATTAGGCATGTCTGAAAACAGCGATGCAGTCGTCGTCATCGTTTCCGAAGAGACCGGCACGATCTCCATCGCAGTAGGGGGCAAACTCCAGAGGGGGCTTGCAGAAGACAAACTTCGCGAACGCTTGAACTCTCTCCTGAAACCTGCGGAAAAGAGCGCTGTCAAATTCTGGGAGATGGGCAAAAAAGCGTCCTGAAAGCGCCGAATCCGAATTTACGATTTTGTATGCTGAGAATTGCGCGCTTTGTGCGAGTTGCGTCCGTGGCGTTGAGACGCCGGGCGGATGTTGAGCGAGTCATTCAGTCCAACAATTTTGAGTCATATTAGTTTTGCAATAACGTTTAAGCGGCGCCTCTCCTTGCGAATTTCCAATTTTGAGTTTTTTGCACTTGTGAATATCCAGGCATTATCGTGGAAGGTGCGGGGCTTCTATGCGAATCAAAGAGGATCCTTCAGTAAAAAGCGCATTTCGTTCGGCGACTCCTAAAGCAAGCGGGGTATACGGCATACTTCGCCGGAATCTCGCCTTAAAAATCGTCTCTCTCTGCATAGGCATCATTCTATATGCCTATGTGCAACAAGAAAGAAACCCCACTATTTCTCGCGCGGTATTAGCGGACGTCGTCTATCAAAACTTGCCTCCCGGAGTGGATGTGACGAACGACAGCCCGCAAATCGAAATCAACGTCACTGGTCCCAAACTATTGGTCGATAGAATGAAAGACCGCGATGTCAAGGCGATCGTGGATTTCAAAGGCGTCGTCCCCAAAGACCCCACTATTCAGTTGCGTCTTAGATACGACAAACCGATCATCTTCAATGAAGTGAATATCGAGAACCCGCAATCTTTTCTCAAATTGGCGCTCTACAAACAGAAAACTAGAAAACTGGAAGTCACCCCGATTTACAGCAAAGACGCGCCGCCCGGGCGAAGGTATGGCGACCCGGTCGTACGTCCCTCCCAGGTGGAGATAAAAGGGCGCAACGACGTCGTGGACAGGGTCGCGAAAGTCTTCGTCAACGCCACTCCGGTGGAGCCGATGGGTAGCATTGACGGCGATTTCACCCTGTCGGCGCGCGATGAAGACGACAATCCTGTGGACGGAGTGACGCTCAATCCCGAACAGGTTCACGTCTCTGTCGCTCAGATCGACGCGCCCTACGAAAAAACAGTCACCGTCAGCGTCACCATCGCCGACCAAGCCGGAGTCGGGTATCGTATTGGCGCCTATACTTCTACGCCGAATCAAGTGAAGATCAGCGGCACGCCGAATCGCGTCAACAGCATTTCAACCATTGACACCGAGGACGTTCTTGTCCGAAATCTGACTGCCGATAAAACTCAAGAAGTCAATTTGATCATTCCGCCTGACATTCAAGTTTTGAATCGGAATGGGAGACCTATCTCGAAAGTTACTGTCTTCATTCCTATTCTTCGTACCAATACGCTTCCTTTGCCCACGGAAAACGGGATACGCCCTTGAAGGAGTCAGAATGATCGCGAGAGAACTAGCGGTTCCAAAACTGTCTTCAACCGCTCATGAGGCACGGGTTTCAGGCGATGAGAAAGAGATGGACGCTTCCAAGTCGCAAGACACGTTGCTGACAAGGCTCATCCCCCAGACTCTCGGAGGGGTTTTCGATGAGGCGTTTGACCTTTACAAACGCCGCTTCGGACTGTTGGCGCTCATTGTCGCATTTATCTACATTCCATCGCAAATCCTTATGTACGCTATGGGGAATTTGTGGCTGAAGCCCGCTTTCGCGCAATCCAACGCCTCCGATTCGGATTATATCGCGATTATAACGACCGTTCTTTTGGGCTTCCTCATCGGCTCTCCGCAGGAGGGAGTACCGGGATTCCTACCGCTAATGTTCTCTTTCATGGCTTCAGGTCCGGTCTCAAAGGCGGTCGGCAACATCGTAATGGGTAGGAAGGCTTCCGTTAGAGACGCGTATCGGGGCTTCTTTCCGGTTTTGATGCGACTGGGTTGGGCCTGGACTCTGTTCGCATTCATCGTTATCGCCTCCGGGGCGATTTCGTGGATTGTCATCTTCCTTGTTTTCTCATTGATAGCGGTCGCATTGTCGGCTTCAGGATTGACTGCCGCGACAGAGGCGATCTCCGTCGTGGTCGCTCTCCTTCTTTTTGTGGTTCCCTATCTATTCGCTACAGCTCTCGGCGCTGTCTTTTTCGCTTTTTTCGCCCCTGCTGTCGCGATTGAAAAGCTCACCTTCGCAGGAGCCATCGGGCGAACGATGCAACTCGTGCGAAAAGGGCTTTTCATGAGAGTTTGGGCGGCTGTCTCCCTGTTGCCCATTGTGATCTATGGATTGCAAATCCTGATTCTTCTCTCCGCTAGCTCCTTCACCGCCGCCCTTCATCTGCCTGCATTGGGAGAATTTTTACTCGTCACCGCCTTCGCCAACGGCGTCTGTTTTTTTCTACAGCCTTATTGGATGGTCTTTATCGCTCTACTCTATTACGATTTCAGAATACGTCGAGAAGGCTTGGATATCCGAGCTATTCTTGAGGGAGAATCGACCGACCCCGGACAGGGCGTAAGAGTATGAAGCTGCTTGAAAGAATATCTGCAATACGACGCCGGATTTCGCTTTTTATGATTCTAACGATGTGCGTCGCAGGATTGGGATTAAGTTCGTTTTCAAACGCTCAAGACTCCTCCCCCGTTCAAACTTCGCAGGTGAAAGAACACCTGAAGGAGATTCTCGCTCAGCCGGAGTTTCACCCGGAAGCCGCCAAAAATCCGTTCGATCAGGCTTTCCGTTTTATTCAAGAGCAGTGGGACAAACTGGGAAAATGGTTTCAGAGCGTCCGAGATTGGCTCAACAAGTTGTTCCGAGGTTCGGGCGAAGGGGGCTTGCCATTCGCGAACTTTCTCGTTTATGCTGTTATGGTCCTTCTCATTGCCGTACTGATTATCTTCATTGTTCATCAGCTGAGAGAGTACGGCGGAACTCGTACCCGCGCCCTGAAACGCACTGTCTTCGATTTGGATGAAGGCGAAGAAGACTCGTTCAGCAGAGACCCTGAAAGTTGGATGTCGCAAGCGCAGAGTCACTCAGACTCGAAAGAGTATCAAAAAGCCTATCGCGCCGCTTTCATCGCGACTCTGTTGGACATGGATATCGCCGGCATGGTTGAATTCGCGAAATCCAACACGAACGGCGATTATCTTCGACAGTTGAGAGTTGTCGGGCGCGATCAACTTAGTTCACTTTTTGAACCGCTGGTTTATGAATTTGATTCTAAGTTTTATGGAGAGGAAGCGACGACGGAGGCGAACTATCGCGAACTTCTGAAATCGCGCGAGTCGATTCTTCAAATGATGCAAAAAGCGCCGGCGCTTTCAACCGTGGACACTCAAATCGGGGGAGTTGTCGGGGAGGCGACCTGACATGACGACGCCCGTTAGCGCCTCACCGAGAAAGCTCGCCAAAAAATCTTCCGGCGGCGTAAAAAGAACTATCGCGCTCTTGCTCATGTTTGCAGTTCTGCTTGTTTGCGCCACTTACTTTGAACTGACTGGGCAGGTGAAGGGCGCACGAAATACTCCAAGCGCAAACAGCAGTCAAAAAGAGGGGGCTTTAGCGCTGTTTCGCCTCTATAAAAAGGAAGGGCTGGTTGCGGATCAGCTGCGAAGCCCGTGGACGGACCTTAAACCGACAGACTCCCTATTGGTTTTTGCCCAACCGACAGACGTCTCGCGCCCTATCGGCTCCAAAGAAGCCGCTGCGCTTGACAGGTGGGTGAAAGCGGGAGGAACGTTTTTAGGCATCGTAGCGCCTCCTCCCCTGGAGCAACCGTTCGATCCGAAAGACCCGGTGACAGGCGATGCGGCGGTCTACGGCATTCCGCCGACAACCTCTGCGATGCCAGTCGATTCCACGCTTTCACCTCTTCTGGAGTCGGTTAAAACACTGTTTCTGGACAGTCCTGTGCGATTGCGACTTGCACCGAAATCCGACTATAAAGTGTTGGCGGCAGACCGCTCCGGAGCGCCGTATTTCATACGAAAACCGTATGGAAAAGGACAGGTCGTGATACTTGCGAATCGCTCTTCCGCCACTAATTCCGGAATCGAAAAAGAAGACAACGCGATCCTTCTGTTCAATATCGCCAAACTGTCTTCCAACGGAGATCGTCAGACGATTCAATTCGACGAGTATCATCATGGGATCGGCTTTGCAAAGCAAGCTTCGGAGGAAAACCCCGGAGTATGGGAGAACTTCCCGCCTGTCGTGAAGGCTCTCTTCATCGAGGGCGTCGTCTTTACGCTGATTCTTATTTACAATGGAAACAGGCGCTTCGGAGAGCCGAAAACGACTAACGCGACAGGTTTGCGATCTAGTACGGACTATGTCGCATCAATGGCGCGGCTATACCGAAAAGCGGGAGCTGCGGACATCGCATTTGAAATGCTCTATCGCGCTTTTCTGCGAGATTTGAAGAAGCGACTTGAGATCGAGCCGGATGCACTCCCCGTTCGTGTGATCGAAACGGCGGCGAAACGACTGAACGCGCCTCCCGCGCAACTCAACGAGCTTGTCTATCGGGGAGAAGCGGTGATCTCCGGAGACCGGATGACTGAAAAAGAGTTGCTTTACTATACGAAGAAAATCGAAGATTTCAGGAGGACATACAATATTGTCGGAGTTTGATTTCGGGTCTGCGGGGACGCGATCCCCGGATATTTCGCCCCCGGATTTGGCTCAGCCGGAAGAGACGGACGAACCTGAAGCCGTCTTTCGCGAGCCGGGCTACCTACAGGTTGCCGCTCAGACAAACTCTCCGGGCCCCTCGGTTCAGTCGCTCGCTCAGAGCATTCGCACTGAGATGCACAAGACCATCGTCGGGCAGGAAGAGCTAATCGAGATGCTTACAGTGGCGATTCTAGCGGGCGGACATGTGCTGTTGGAAGGGGTTCCCGGCACTGCGAAGACGCTTTCAATTCGCACCCTCGCCCGAATTTTCGACGTCTCTTTCGCCAGAGTTCAGTTCACTCCGGACCTTATGCCTTCAGACATACTTGGCACGAGCATCTACGACCCGGAGTCTCGACAGTTCAACCTGAAAAAAGGTCCCATCTTTGCCGGATTGGTTCTTGCGGACGAAGTCAATCGCACCCCGCCAAAAACGCAGTCCGCTCTTTTGGAGGCGATGGAGGAGAAGCGAGTCACGATTGACGGCATCTCGCACGCTTTGCCGGAACCCTTTCTAGTCTGCGCGACTCAGAACCCGATCGAGTACGAAGGAACCTACCCGTTGCCGGAAGCGCAACTCGATCGATTCATGTTGAAAGTGAATATCGGATATCCTAGCGAGCAAGACGAAGCGAATATCCTTGCAAGAGTCCAATCCGGTTTCCGATCTCAGAATCTGGATACGGCAAACATCCGAGCTATCCTCCAAAATGGCGACTTGACGATCTATCGGCAGGAGGTGGAGCGAGTTCGCGTGGATCCGATGGTCTTGCAATACATAGTGAAACTGGCGAGGGCGACCCGCGAGAACCGACACCTGAGCATGGGCGCCAGCCCTCGCGCCGCGATCACCCTTCTACTCACCTCCAAGTCTCTTGCCGCTGTTCGCGGGCGTGATTTTGTGACTCCCGACGATGTAAAAGAGATGGCGAGGCCTGTCCTGCGTCACCGACTCATCCTGAAACCGGAGGCTGAGATTGAAGGTTACTCGAATGATCGCGTGGTCGAAGCGATCTTGCAAACTGTGGAAGCGCCGAGGTAGAGTAGGGAAAGAGGGTAGAGGGCAGAGTTTAGGATATGCATTTCGGCGACCCTCTTGAAAGAATTACGGCGCTTGTCACAACTGGAGCTGTCAAATGATCGTTCAGAAAAAAAATCGAACTGCATTTGTCTGGAGTTCCATCCTTCTGCTTGGAGCGGCAGGAGGTTGGGGAGTCTGGAATCGCGTGTCTCGATTATCGCCTTCAGCGTCGGAAACAGCGCGCTTGAAAGAAAAAGCTCCGCCGCGAATGGCGCTGATTCCCGCCGGGGAGTTCTTGGCGGGGACCGACGAGGAAGACGCGGATGAGGACGCGAAGCCGAAACGCAAGGTTTTTTTGCCCTCTTATTATATGGACAAATACGAAGTGACGAATCGAGAATATCTGCTATTCGACCCGAAACACCCTTTCGCAAAAGGCGATGAAGAGTTGCCTGTCAGCGCCGTCACCTATGATGAGGCGTTCGCCTACGCGAAATGGGCGGGCAAGCGACTGCCGACCAATGATGAGTGGGAAAAAGCGGCGCGGGGCGTCGATGGAAGAAAGTATCCCTGGGGAAACGATTGGAGCGCCTCGAAAGTCGCAAAAAGAAGACGTACGAACCCCCAGGACAAAGCTCCTGAATCTGACTCCTCTCTCAAAAGCAAAGTCTGCCATGTCGGACCATCGCGCCTGCAACCCGGCGGCAGCGTTCCCGAATCAGTCAGTCCTTTCGGGTGCTACGACATGGCGGGAAACGCCTGGGAGTGGGTTTCAGGTTACTTCAACGACGATCCCACTAAACGAATTCTTCGCGGCGGCGCAGTGGGATACGGAGAACACGCCTGCAGAACCTTCGTTCGAAGCGTCGAAGGCGCCGGCGAAACTTGAAACGACACCGGTTTTCGCTGCGCGAAAACAATCAATTAGGCGTTTGTCGCTGTTTTAGAGTTGTCTGCTATCTACTGCTGTAATATGTTGGTGAGATGATATTGTTAGGAAGAGCTATGTCCATAGCCTTTAAGTTAAGCAAATTTGGAGAGATTTAGGATTGAAAGCCTCGCTAGTGCGCGCCCCCGGCGC
>JAYVOT010000278.1:0-7715 GCA_043757795.1 Chthonomonadaceae bacterium
CGCCTCGACAGACTCGGAATAGGTCTGAGAGCCGTTCGGATCGCCTTCTCCGTCAATCATCAGATACGTGAACGACGGAACTTCCACTTCAACGACACTATTCGAAGGAGGCAGATAGAGGTGTTTGAAGTCTCTTCTAAGGTCAATCTTTTGCAATTTCATCTCCGCTAAAATCCAAATACTATAAGCAGCTGAACCACACCGCAGAGTACAATGCAGATGAACCGCGAAATACGTGAAAAAATGCGAATACAAAAGGGATGCAAGAGCAACGCCATAACATTTGCATTTCATCTTAGTATTTCTTTGCATCCGCATTTTTTTCGCGTATTTCGCGTATTTCGCGGTTCCTATTTCTGCATTGGTATTTCGCGGCTCTAAACCTTCTCTACCGGATACTGAATCTCAGTCACGAATTGCGAGGTGTCGCCGTTTCGATCATAGTGGAGATAAACTTCTCGACCGGGACCCGAGTGTTTGTATCCATTCGCATGAATCCACTCGTTCACAGCCCCGTGCGCTTTCCCCATCCCGCTGAAATCGCCATGCAGAATCACGCAAGCCATAGAATCGACAGCAGGCAAAGTCGATACCTTCACTCGCTCTCCGTCTGCAAGATCGCCGGAGATCGGCATTGCCGCCTCCACATTGATATCCGTCTCTTTCATGCCCATTTCGTGCCACAGATCAAGCGCGGGGCCAGCGAATCGACCTCCGTTGGCGTTGACATACGCGATGACTTCATCAAAAAGTCCATTGAGAATCGGCTCAACGATATCCATCGAGGGAATAACGCCCCTGACCGATGCAACGCGAATCGGTTCAACCCGTTTCAAAACCACTTCATATTCAGGCATTTCGCCCTCCTGTTCCAATTGTCTTAGCCGGACTCGCACACGCTCCAAACGATCTCCGATCATAGCGAATTCATCTTCAAGCTCCGCCTGCTTTTGCGCCAACAACAAGCGAATCTGATCTGATTTCAACCCGGTCTCTAGAATGCTCTTGACCTGTTCGAGAGAGAATCCGAGGTCTTTGAGCGCCAGAATCTGGTTGAGGCGTTTGAGTTGCTCCGCACGATAATTGCGATAACCTGTCTCTTCGTCGATCTGAGCAGGGCGTAGCAAGCCAAGCTCGTCATAAAAACGAAGCGCCTTCACGGAGACCATTCCGAAGCGAGCGAACTGGCTGATTTTTAACATCTCTCTCCCGAAAATTTGTCACTTAAGATGACTTGAAAGCTTTCTATAGAGAGTGTAATCCATGACGTAAGGGGAGAGTCAAGGGTGTCTCAAAAAATATTATTCCACTCAATTCATGGCTCCAAAGAACTTCGCTACGCGGCTTCGGCGGGTTGTCCTTCGGACAGGTTTTGACGAGTGCGATTCCGTTCCAGTTAGGCGTTAGCCCCTTTCGGCCCGAAGGACGCTAAGCGGAACGTCGTCAAGCCGTGTAATTTGTTGCGCGGTCGATAGCGAATCAAAAACGCCTCCTTCAACAAAACGTTGAAGGAGGCGTATTAAGAGAAAGCTCATCAAAGAATCGGACCGAACGAATACAGCTTGGCGTCAGAAGAACCGACATAGACGTTGCCGTTCGGACCAATAGCCGGCGAAGAGGAGATGGAACCGCCGGTCTTGTATGTCCCCGCTTGGAAAAGCCCGTTTGAAGACAAATTCAGTCGATACAGAGTCAAGTCGTCCGCACCTATAAAAAGAGACCCGTTTCTGTCCGCGACCGCGGAAGAGTTCACTCCTCCGGCAAGTTGCAGAGGCTCTCCAATACCATTCCCTGTGGAGGCGTTTACGGCATAGACGAAAGTGTCCGTGGAACCGAAAACGACAACAGGCATAGGATTAGTGGAGAGAGGAAGTTTCGTCAGCGTGGGCGAGGATGTGATCGCGCCGCCCGTGACGAAAGGCTTGCTCCAGAAAGAACTGCCGTCAGCGGCGACAAGAGCGTAGCACTTGCCGTCGTTTGAGCCGAAGAAGAGAACTTCCGTCTGAACCCCGCCGTTGGCGGAGGCGACTCTTCCCACTGCGGGCGATGACTGAATAGAGCCTCCCGTCGGAAATGTCCACTTCTCAGAACCGTCCGAGACATTCAGCGCGTGCATTCTTCTATCTCCGGAACCGACAAACAATGTCTTCAAATCGAGGCTGAGCGCAGGAGAAGACTCGACGCCTCCTCCAGTGAAAGCGTTCCACTTGATATTGCCGTTTGACCCGTCCGTCGCGAAGACGTTGCCGTCTTGACTTCCGGTGTAGAGGGTTCCATCCGCTCCGATATTCGGAGAAGAGGTGAAAGAGGCTCCGCCGTAACCGACTTGCCATTTGAAACTGCCGTCTTTAGGATTGAGAGCGGCGAGCTGTCCGCTCGTGGAAGCGATGTATACCGTTCCGTCAGAACCTATAGCGGCGGAGGACTTCAAGCGCCCCCCGATCTGTGCAGTCCACTTGGGTGATGTTCCATCTGCCGCGAAAGCGTAGAGGTTGCCATCGGAAGACCCGATGTATACGGTTCCGTCAAAATCGATGACAGGAGAAGCTTCTATCTGTCCGCCTGTGCTGAAACACCACGAAAGAAATAAAACTCCGTTTTGCGCTTCTACCCTCGAGGCGGTGAGAACTGTCCCGGTATTCTGCTGATCCGCTCGGAATTTTCCAAAACTTTTCGGAGCGAGTCCCAACCCATGCACATTAACTTTCGCCTGCCCGGCGATATTGGATTCGGTCTCAGTGGCAATGACTTGCGTTTCTCCAATCCCCGCGCCCATAACTATCGCCATGTCTTTGTTGGGAACGATGCTTGCGACTTTGACGTTGTTTGTTCCCCAGTTGAACGAAGCTCCCGAAGTAAGAACAAGGTTGTTGTCGACGTCCATCGCGGAAGCGGTGAGGGTGACGCTCGGACCTCCGTTTCTAGTCCCTGAGTAATCAATGACATTAGGATCCGGGGCGACGACGACTTTCGTAATCGTCGTGCCCATCGTCAAGCTCAGCGTGGCGTTCTGATTGGCGAGCACTGTGAGAGTGGCCGCTCCGGAAGCCTGCGCCACTCCCGTGCCGTCTGCCGCAGGGAAGGCTTTCGCCAATACTTGGAGGTTCCCGGTGGGTAAGGGATCGAAAGAGGCAGTGGTATCGAAAGGCGGATCTACCGGGCGAACGAGCAGTTTTGTTCCGACTGTCGCTCCATTTCTCAAGACAGTCACAAGAATGCTGTTCGAGGCGACCGGAATGAGTCGGCTTGTACGAGTCGGCCAATGCACTGTGAAAGTAGCCTTGCCGTTAGTCTGAAGAGAGGCGCCGTTATGCGAACCTCCGCCGCATCCTGAAAGCAGGATGGACAGAAGCGACAGCGCAAGCAGAAGTCGAGTTGCTTTCATTTCTGGTTTGTCCTCCTACTGAATAATGATCGTCCCGCTGCCCTTTTGGACAGTGACGACGGCTGTAGCAAAGCGCGTTGAATCGACGGAACTCGTCACGGTAACATGATACGTACCAGCGATTTTCGGGGCAGTGTAGTTCCCGTTTTGAGTGACGGTTCCCCCGCCCTGCTCCTGTACGTTCCAAATAACTTCCGGACTGCTCAAGCCTGTGACAGTCGCTGTGAACTGAGTCCGATCGTCAAAAGTGAGCGTGATGGATTTCGGGGAGATGACCACCGGATCAACGACGCTGACCGGAACTGAAGCCGTTTTGCCTGATTCGTTGTCAACGACCTGTATGTTCGCTGTTCCAAGCGCAACGGCATGCACGATCCCGGCGGCGTCCACCGTTGCAACGGCGGCGGCATCCGAAGAAAATTTGAGGCTCGTCGGAGAGACCAGAACGACGGCTCCTGAACTGTTCAGCGGGGAGACTTGCACTTGCGTGTTCAAACCGGGAATTGCGGCGATAGGATTAGGAGTCAGTTCAAGGCGATCTACCGTGCTCAGCGGGTCGATATTGATTTGTACCGTCGAGCCGCCGATAATCGCGATAGTCGCTGCGCCGATCGCCTGAACCGTTCCTGTGCCGTTTGCGGTCGGGAAAGCGGAGATCGAGACGTTCAGAACGCCCGGAACAAGCGAATCGAAGCGCACGGAGGTTGTGTTCGTGCCCGCTGGCGGGCGCGGGATCAAACGCGTCCCGACCTGTTGACCGCCTGCATTGGTCAGGGTGATCGAGAGGCTCTGAGAAGCGATAGGAATGATGCGAGAGCGAGAAGCGCCGTCGGAGGGCCACTTGATGCTGAACTCGATGGTTCCTCTTGTCGTATCGGCGACTGATGCGTTCCCGCCTCCGCCGCAACCCGCGACGAATGGAACGCAACTCAGGAGTGCGAGATAGAGGAGCGCCCGAATATTTCTCATAATCAATTTTCCACCTTTGCTAAGAGTTCCTTGAGTTCGAGTGATCGAAGCCTGTGATTAATGATCGGCGTAGTGACTGAAGAGTTCGCTCACCGAATTGTCCTCGTGAATGCGTTGAATGGCATTCGCCAGCAGAGGGGCGACGGAGAGAACTTTGATTTTCGTCAATCTTTTGCTCTCCGCCAAGGGAATAGTGTCCGTAATAACGACGGAGCGCAATGGAGACGCTTCCAGCCTTTCAATGGCGTTGCCGGAGAGAACGCCGTGCGTGCAACAGGCATGGACTTCGAGCGCCCCGCGGGCGATTAATGCCGCCGCCCCTTCCGCGATCGTGCCTCCCGTGTCGATCATGTCGTCTATCATCACGCAGCGCTTCCCTGCGACATCCCCGATAATTTCCATAATCTCCACTTTGTTGGCTTCAGGGCGACGCTTTGCGATGATGGCGATGGGCGATTTTAACTGCTCCGCCAACGCTCTCGCTCGCGTCACCCCTCCTACATCCGGGGACACTACGACGATGCCCTGATTCGACAGCCCCTCTGCAAGGAGATAGTCTGCAATGAGCGGTCCTGCGTAGAGATGATCGACCGGCAAATCGAAAAAACCTTGAATTTGTCCGGCGTGAAGGTCAAGGCAAAGCGCCCGACTTGCGCCCGCCTTCGTGATGAGATCCGCCACAAGTCTTGCAGTGACAGGTTCTCGCGGCTTGATTTTTTTGTCTTGTCGCGCATATCCGTAGTACGGAAGGACGACAGTGATTCTGCTTGCAGAGGCGCGGCGGAACGCATCAATCATAATGAGCGTTTCCATCAGGTTCGTATTCACGGGATCGCAAGTCGGCTGAACGATGAAAACATCCAGCCCGCGAGCGCTCTCTTCAATCTTGACGCTGATCTCGCCATCGGAGAACTGTTTGACCCGAATTTTGCCAGGAGTCGATCCTAGTTTCGCTGCGATGTCTTGGGCAAGTTTCGGGTTCGCGTTCCCGGAAAAAATTTTCAGGTCTGTGTCTGTCTGCATTCTCTGATGTCCCCGCTGTCGATTTGCTTCTCTCCTACCAAATTCGCAACAGAGTCTCATTTCTCCTGCCCCAATTTGAGGGACAATGCCCCAGGCGCTCCACGCCGCTCCTACTCTGGGGGAAGAGTTCTTTGTTGTGAGACTTGCTCGTCCAAATCAAGCTCGTAATCGAGCGTGCTATTGAGATAAAAAGTCTCATGAATGGGTCTGGATTATTAGCGATATACCAGGATTTTAAGGGCTCAAATCCGTTTTAAAAGGCTTTCTAAGAGGGAAGACCTTCAACGTTGCAAATTGCCACGCCTTGAAAAGAAGGGGTCAGCGTCACTGCGGGGAAGATTCCTCTTTAAACAAAATTTAAAAAATACCGCTCTTCCCCCAAAATTGGGGCGGACCGGAGCGCCGGGGGCATTGTCGCGAAAGACGCTCAGGATGCCTCACGCAACATTTAAAATTTATATAATCCCTCATTTCCTCTTTGCGAGGTCATGTTTTCTTCAATTCGTGATATTTTTTCGCCCATCCCTCTTTAATGGCGACCGGAGTCCGAGAGATCGCAAGGGCGTCCGGCGGAACGTTTTTGGAAATGACGGAGCCTGCAGCGGTGAAAGCGCCGTCTCCCACTGTGATCGGCGCTACCAGGATGGAATTTGAGCCGATAAAAGCGTTTTTGCCGATTTGCGTTTTGTGTTTCCGGTAGCCGTCATAGTTGCAAGTGATGCTTCCCGCCCCGATATTCGTTCCCTCTCCGATCTCAGCGTCGCCGATATAGCTCAAGTGCGAGGCTTGAGACCCGGCTCCGAAGACGGCGTTCTTCGTCTCCACAAAGTCTCCTATCTTCACTCCTTCGCACAGGTGCGTTTTAGGGCGCAAATTCGCGAAAGGTCCGACTTTGACCCTGTTCTCAAGCACGCTGTCGAATACCTGCGAAGAGACGACGCTAACGCCGTCGCCCAGAGCGGAATTGGAGATTCGAGTCATTGGACCGATGCGGCAGTCTTCTCCGATTTTCGTCCCGCAATAGAGAAACGTATCCGGTTCGATCACGGTGTCTTGCCCGATTTCAACATCGACTTCGATGTAAGTTCGCGCAGGATCCGTAATCGTGACGCCGGAGAGCATCAGTTCCTTCAGGATTCGGCGGCTCATTTCACCCCCGACTTCCGCCATCTCGACTCTGTTGTTCACTCCCATCACGTCTTTTGCGTTGTCGGCTGGAATAGCTTCTACCGTTCGCCCTTTTGCATTTAAAATCCCGATGACGTCAGTGAGGTAGTACTCCCCTTGCACATTGTTGGGCGCGACCTCTGCAAGGGAGTTCCAGAGGGCTGAAGATTCGAAAGCGTAGATGGACGGATTCCATTCTTTGATTGCGCGTTGCGCCGCCGTTGCGTCTTTTTGCTCCACAATCCCGATCACCTGACCTGAGTCGCTTCGCAAAACTCGCCCGTACCCCGAAGGGTCTTCAAGAACGGCGGTCAACATCGTGGCGGCGGCTTTTGAGTTTCGTTGGCTGTCAAGGAGGGATTTCAAAGTTGCGGCAGGCAAGAGCGGGATGTCTCCGGCAAGAACCAAAATCGTTCCATTCCAATCCGTGAAGAGCGACTCCGCGGCCCGAACCGCGTCTCCCGTTCCGCGCTGATTCGACTGCAAAGCATATTCTACATCGCTTCCAAGCCCCGCTTTCACCTTCTCCGCTTCGTGGCCGACGATCAAGACCACTCTGCTGACTCCCGCCTCCCGACAAGCTCGAATGACATGAGCCGTCATCGGGATTCCGCAAACGGGGTGAAGCATTTTCGGCGTTTTGGAGCGCATCCGGGTCGATTTTCCGGCGGCGAGAATGATGGCGGCGACTGGATAATCGCTCCCGGGCGTTTCAGAATGTGATTAAAAGACTCCCTTTAATGTTGAACGGCAACGACAATTCGCTCACCGCCGCAAGCGTCAGCAGTTTGACTGGAGCGCTTCCTCTTGAACTTCCATTATAGTAGCGTTTGGGTGGGAAGTCAAGGCGCAAATTCTGTTACATTTGTATTTTTATTGACACTACTCTATCAACGGAAGTACAATGCAAGGTAAATGAGACGCTGTTTTCTCAAGGCGTCCGCCTGCCTTGAAGTCGATCAAAATCTATTTTTAAGAGAGATAACAAAAAACATTGGCTAAATCTGATGCGAATTCGCATCGAATGGCAGCAAAAGAACACCTGGAACGTGCTTTATGGTTGCACGAGAATGAAGAATACTTCCTTGCGCAATACATTGCCGGTCTTTCAGTTGAGTGCCATTTGCGCGCCTATTTAAGACTGCTAACAGACGAATTCACCTCACGGCAC
>JAYVOT010000279.1:0-2110 GCA_043757795.1 Chthonomonadaceae bacterium
GGCTTCAAAATGCTTAAGTTAACGCGTATGGGGGTCGGGGGTGAGGTTCTCCGCCGAAAGCGCTATAGCGAAAAATCTCTGCCCGCCGTGACGATTGACAAAGACAGTGCAACTCGCAAAATAGGATTGAACTTTTTTGGACATGTCCGTAACTAATAAATTGAAATGGAGAAAATGGGATGAGGCATAGAGAATCAGGCTCTCTTTCATCGAATAGCGGGTGGAACGAGTGTACGCCGAGAAACGCTTAGCGCAACGAATCGTGCAGGGAGAACGTCGCGCCTTCGAGGAGTTTGTGGACGCCTTCGGAGGCAAAGTGCATTGTCTCGTCCGCCGATATGTCGACAACACGTCCGATGCCGAAGATTTGACGCAAGAGATATTCTGCGATCTGCATCGGAGCCTCAAAAATTTTCGGGGAGAGTCCGCGCTTGCAACATGGGTGCATCGAGTCGCCTTGAATCACTGCTTGAAATATCGCCAAAAACTTAAACCGGAGAGCCTTCCGCTTGATGGCGCTGCCGGCGAAACGCCGGACCAAGATTGGCGCGCCGACCCGGCGAAATCCGCCGATAAACAAGAGCTTTCCGAACAAGTAAATGCCGCACTGAATCAACTCTCTCCCTCACATCATGAAATCGTAGTCCTTTGCGAGATGAACGGACTCACTTATCAGGAGTGCGCAGAGACTTTGCACATCCCCATCGGAACCGTCAAATCCCGTCTGTTTCACGCATTTCGTAAATTGCGTTCATTATTAGGCGGCTATGTGCAGGAGACGAGCGGAACGCTATGCCCGGAGACGACGCTGGAAGGACGCAAATGAGCGACTGCAACACGAGACAAGAAAGTTTGAAGGCTTATTTGGATGGGGAAGTCTCACTGTCGCAAAGCCTTGCTCTGCGTCTGCATCTCCTTCGTTGCGAGTCTTGCCGAAAGGAGATTTCCGAAATGCAACGACTGAGCCTCAAGCTGAAAAATGCTAATTCGCCGCTTCCATCAGCTCTGCGTGATCGAATCCTGAACAGCGTATCTTATGAAGAAGCTCAACTTGGCATTCAGCTTGCAAAGCCGGTATTCGGAATGAAACCTGTTCTCGCATGGGGGGGCGCTTTTGCAAGTCTGTTGATTGCTGTCGCGTTAGGGTCGAAATTCTTGTACTCTCCCCAATACAAGCCCGATGCCGCCTCGCCTTCTCAGAGCGCTCAGTCTAAAACTGCCGCGACAGCAACCTCCCCCGTGAAGAATGAAGCCTTCAAAAATAGTACGATGGATAACAACGGTCTCGAAAACAATTTTGAAAAATCTCCCTCCATTAAGCCCTCTGAAGTTTTTGCAGGTATAAAAGGAAGCCCTTCTTCATTAGCGTCCCCTGCTTTCAAATCTGCGCCAATGAATGCTAATGGGGGAAAAAGAAAAAGCCCTGTTCAAGAACTTATAAGCGCAAATCCAACGAGCGATAGCGAGACTTTACACCCTTCTTCGCGGGTACGAAGCAAGGAGCAAACAGTCGATAGCAGTGAAGCGGAACGAAACCTGCAAAACAATGCTTCCGGATTGAGAGCTGAAAAGGTAATTGAGAATCGAAAAGATAAAGTTTCCGCTATCTCTCCACTCCCTTCATCGGTTCAAGACAAGACATCGAAACAATCGGAACTGAATCCGGAATTGCCTGAAAGCGCGCTTAAGAGCGAAGCTTTCAATGCTTCGGGCCTGTCGACGAGACCTATCAACAAAAATCGATTGGAACCAGTGCCGTCCGGCTCAGGCAAAAAATCGAAGACATTGAAACGCGGCGCTAGAAAGAAAAATCTTCATAAGAGCGGAAGAGCCGCCCATAAAAAGAATAATTGACTTTGAAGAAACTGTAGAGGTATTCTAAGGCGTAGTAAATATGACTGGCTTGATTGAATATTTGCGAACTCAGATAATTTTTCAGGAGATCAATAAATATGCAGTTTGCGAAAGTCGGAGATTCCGCACCTGATTTCACGATGCCTGTCGCAAAACCCGGGGATACGGCGAGTTCTCTAAACTCTAAAAAATCTTTGTCCGATTACAACGGCAAATGGCTCGTTCTGTTCTTCTACCCGGCGGACTTCACGTTGGT
>JAYVOT010000280.1:0-2109 GCA_043757795.1 Chthonomonadaceae bacterium
GGACTTGAAACCACCGGCGACAAGGGTTGGCCGTTGCGAGTATCATCCGGCGGCGGTCTCTACGTTCAGAAAGTGCATCCTTATCTGAAAAATGCAGACGGCAGCCCAAGAATCGACCGTGAAGTTCCCGACTTCGTGAACATAAACGTCGATTTCGGCGATGTCTCGCTGATGGCGATGTCCTCGACGATCAATGAAGAGGGTTGGGTCGATTCAATCCGATGCAACAAGGGTACGATCTTCTTTTCGGGCAATCGAATCGAAGTCAAACCGGAGAGAACCTGGTCTGACGAAGTGGATCCTAGCAGCGTGCAAGCTCCCGGCAACGGCGAACCTATCGACGCGCATGAGAAGAACTGGTTCGACTGCATCCGAAGCGGAGCGATGCCGAACTGCAACATCGAGCTTGCGACACGCGTTCAGGTGATGATCTCGCTTGCGGAGCGAGCGTTCCGAGAGAGCAAAACTTTCACCTTCGACCCCAAGACTCGAAAAGTCACAAGCTGACATTCATCTTGAACTAATTCAGTTCAACTCAAGGGCGGAAGAGTCGGCAACCCGAATCTTCCGCCCCTTCTTTTTCAAATACGCGGCTTCCGCCAGGGACCTCCGATGAATCGCATTGAATTCGAATTGGCATCTTAACTCGCTTAGGTTGCAAATTTTGTCCTAAACTCGATCTTTAAATTCCAAAACAACTCTTATGGAACAGACCAATCAAACGCCAAACCGTCAATTTAATTCGATGACTCACCGCTGGTTTGCGATGGGAACTGTCTGGGAGTTGGCGATCCACGCCGCCCGACCGGACTCCTACCTGCAAACGGTAGCGGAAGAGGTGCAACGTGAGGTGGAACGCCTCGAAAGTCGGCTTAGCTTCTATCTCCCTCAGAGCGAACTTTGCGATTTGAACAGGCGCGCCTACTGGGAAGAAGTGATAGTCGATCCTCCCTTCTTTGAGTTTCTCAGACGTGCAAAAGCTTTGAGCCTGGAAACCGGCGGCGCCTTCGACCCGACCGTCGCTCCGTTAATGAGCTGTTGGGGTTTCGTCGGCGGCAGCGGAGCGATGCCGAAGGTTCGCGAGATCGAAGCGGCGCGATACGTCGTCGGAATGTCGCACGTCCTATTGAACGACAACTCAAGCTCTGTTCGGTACGATCGAGAGGGCGTGACTTTGGAGTTCGGCGCGATCGGGAAAGGCTATGCCGTCGAGAACGTCGTTGAGATTTTGAAGGACTATGAGATAGAGAGCGCCTTAATTCACGGTGGAACCTCTACCATCTACGGTTTGGGAGCTCCGCCCGAGCAGGAAGCCTGGCAAATCGCAATTCAGCGTCCTAACGGTGCGGAAGGAGAGAGCTTGGCAACCGTCTCTTTACGAAACAGCGCCCTGTCGGTCTCAGCGCCGCATGGAAAATTCTTTGAGGCGGAAGGAAAACGCTACAGCCACGTCATTGATCCTCGCTCCGGTTTCCCGGTTCAATCCGCTCTCCTCGCCGCGGTCGTCACAGAAAACCCTACGGACAGCGACGCGCTCTCCACCGCTCTGCTCACGCTCGGTGCGGAGGGCATTCCGCTCATACGAACGTTGCGCCCCAACAGTAGGTCGCTTTTGGCAGTGCAAGAAGGATCACAACTTCAAATATTGGACTCTTTCGCTGAGCCTTCCGAAAGCGGCATGTCAATGCCGAACCTGTTGCAAATTCCCGAATAATCACAATTTGCGCATCCAACTCCGAAAATCCTGATTTTGAAGGCGCCTGGCTAAAAGAATATCCTACGGATGCAAAACTGCCAAAAAACCTTTGCCTCCGGGGACATTCTACTTTTTTGACGGGTGATTTCTATACCTATCAATGAGTTTAAATCGACTTTGTTGGAAAGGAATAACGCGTCGCTCTACGCCTTTGAGTAATTCTATTTTAAGGACGTTGTAGCCTTTTTATTGCTTCAAGACCTGGCTTTATTAATTTCTCATGTTACGCAAACGACAGAGCGTAATGACTAGAGTCACGGTCTTGGTGGCGTTCCGCCGTGTGCGCTTCGCACACGAGACTCAAGTTCGGACTATGTTTGACAAGCATCGGCTCCTGCGAATTAGCACAGGAA
>JAYVOT010000281.1:0-7702 GCA_043757795.1 Chthonomonadaceae bacterium
CGAGCGTTGCATTGTATAAAAAACACTTTCTCAATGGGCGCATTTGCAAAGGGCTTGCCTGATGGGACCATTTAAAACGTTGTGATCGCATTTATTTCCCGTAGGGCATCCCGCCGAAGGCGCTACAGCGAAAAAGCACTGCCCGTCGTAACGATTGCGACGATGCGGGCATCTCGTCAGTCGGAGGCGTAGAATCGCAAGCGTTGCGTTGCGAATTTGTCAGTCTTCACGCTCGCGTCCGGAAGAACATGATTCTATAGAATTTCCTCCAACCTATGGTTATTCTCTCTTTATGACAACGGCTGTCTCCAAAACCTCGCTCGATTCGTTCAGTCTGCGCCGCAACTCCGTAAATAGCGGTTCAAGGGATGAATCGTTTTGAGGTAGCGCGACGTTGAGACCCATTGGAGCCGGATTTCCCAGGTTAAGCATGGAGGAAAGGAGAAAACCGATACTTTTTCCTGTGAGACGCTCGCTCACATCGTCAAGAACATGAGCGACAATGTCGGCGCGAGAACGAGTGGGACCGTAGTATCCTTTACCTCCATTGGGACGACGTTCAATCTGCAACAGCCCTTTTTCAACCATTCTGCTAAGCGTCACTGCGATAGTGGAGGGGGACTGCATCTCTCGCTTTTCGTCCTTACGGTGCAGCGTCATGGATTGGTAGACTTGAACTGATGACTGCGGTTCGCCTGCATCCCACAGTAAGCGAAGGATATCTCCTTCCAAAACTCCAAGAGATGGCGCGCCATCACCGCCTACGCCGACATATTTGCGTTTTTTATTGACTGGTTCCGCAATACTGTTCATAGTTATACTTCCCTACTCCCGATAAATTTGCTAGGATTGATCATTCGTCCACATGTGATTTGCTGTGCGAGTTTCGTAAAATATGTTGCACGAAAACGACTTATTGTTGAACGTAATTTTGTCAATATGCAAAGTAAGAACGAAACTTCGTCCCTCGGATAGTCAAGTATACCTTATAACAAAGAGTATGCTCAATCTATATTGAGCAAAAAAAATGCTAAATTGCGTGCAAGAATTCAATTTGCTTACCAGAAGAAGGAAGAAACGCTGACTTGGGTTCTACTTATCGAAGCGTGTAAAAAAGAACGACTCGTCGCAATTCCAATATATTTACAAATGCCCGCGCTCCTTCAGTGAAACCCAACGATTGTCACCTATGATGATATGGTCTAAAAGATCAATTCCCATGATTTTCCCAGCCTCATACAGTCTTTTAGTCACATTGATATCTTCCTGACTGGGAGTGGGATCGCCGCTAGGATGATTGTGCGCGACGATAATGGAAGCTGCGCTTGCGAGAATTGCGTCTTTGAAAACCTCTCTTGGGTGGACTAGACTGCTGTCCAAAATTCCTACTGAAACGGTAACCGCTCTCAACACTCGGTTTTTGGTGTCCAGCAAAATCGACTTGAGGTGCTCCTTTTTCAAGTCTCGCATCTCCGCCATCAGCAGGTTTGAGACATCTTGAGGAGACCGAATGCAAAGTCGACTTTCAAGACTGAGTACGGAGAGGCGTTTGCCCATTTCGACTGCCGCCATGATCTCGATCGCTTTGACGGATCCGACGCCTTTTATCTTTTGCAACTCCTCGATACTAGCGTTCGCCACTCCTCGCAAACCGTTGAACGAGTGAATGATGTGCTCGGCAAGCCCCAGAACGGAGCGTTCGGAAGAGCCGGTGCGCATCAAGATAGCAAGAAGTTCCGCCGTGTTGAGGGCTTGTGGACCGGAATTGAGCAACCTCTCTCTCGGGCGTTCATCCAGTGGGCGGTCCATAATTTTGGTATCGTAACGATCGTTCTCAGAAGTAGAACTATCCGCCTCCGCCTCCTCGTCATGTTCGTCCTCATAGTTATGGAAAGGTTTCTCCGTCTGCGGGATTGTTTTTGCGTGTTTCGCTACTGCGGATGACTTTCTAGCCGTCAATGATTCGCTCCTTGTTTCGATTAAAGTTTTTGTTTGCAGGAGCTAAATCCAATCTCATGCCATGATTAGGATATTCGAGCGCCGGAGGCGTGGATTCCTTCTAAATAGTTCATTGCAACAAAAATTGTTCTTCATGTCTCGCTTGCAAGCAAACGCATAGCGCGGAATGAAAAAAATCAGGTCTCAGAAGTGGTATATCGGGTAGACTATACGAACGTTTTCAGGGGAATGTTCGCCTGACAGCATATTTATTATGCAAGTAAACATATTTGACGCATTGTTGAAACGCTACGAATTGGAGAGGATTTTAGAATGATTGTGGTTATGGCCCCCCACGCGACAGAAGCTCAGATCAAAGACGTGGAACAACATATTTTGGATTGGGGCTACGGAGTTCATCCCATCTATGGCGCGCAGCGCACTGTCATCGGCGCTACCGGAGTGCCGGAAGCCGACAAGGGACGCTACATGGAAGCGTTGGAAGCCTTGCCCTATGTCGAGCAAGTCATAAGCATCCTACGACCCTATAAGTTCGCAACTCGCGAAGTGCATCCTGATGGAACAGTTATCGACATTAAGGGAGTGAAGATCGGCGGAGGAGAGATCGCGCTGATGGCGGGGCCGTGCACCGTTGAGAGCTACGAACAGACAATGGAATCGGCGGTCGCGTGCAAGGCCGCGGGAGCGAAAATCTTGCGCGGCGGAGCCTACAAGCCAAGTACGTCGCCCTACTCGTTCCACGGACTTGGCATTGAAGGACTTAAAATTCTCCGCGACATCGCAGACAAACTCGATATGTTGGTCATCACGGAAGTCATGGATTTGAGACTTGTAGAAACGGTTTGCGAATACGCGGACATTTTGCAGATTGGCACTCGAAACGCTCAGAACTACAACTTGCTTGAAGAGTGCGGGAAAGTGCGAACTCCAATCTGTTTGAAGCGCGGAATGTCCATGAAGATCGAAGAGTGGTTGCAGGCGGCGGAGTATATTCTGAAAGGCGGCAATCCGAATGTTATGCTCTGCGAACGCGGCATTCGCACGTTTGAGACTTACACTCGCAATACGCTTGACTTATCTGCGGTGCCGGCTCTCAAAGAACTCACTCATCTTCCGGTAATTATCGACCCGAGTCAAGGAACCGGAAAGCGCTCCCTTGTCTTTGCAATGACGAAAGCGGCGGTTGCAGTAGGAGCGGACGGCTTGCTGATCGAAGTTCATGCGCACCCGGATCGCGCGCTCAAAGACGCCGCGCAACAACTCACTTGCGAAGATTTCACTCAGCTTATGAAGGAAGTCAAACCCATTGCGGAGTCCATTGGGCGAAGCATCGGCTGAAACTGAGTATCCGGCGGTCTTTATTGCAAACCATTCCGGCAACCGGCATGCCGACAGAAAATAGGAATTTTGCGAGAACTGATCCGCCGGAATAGAACTTCTTGCCGACAAACAAGCATCTGAGAGCTGATTCTCGCTATCCTTTGAAGCCGTCTTACGTTGGCAGCGTTGCAAAGTCCGGCAGTTCGATCCCGGGAAACATTACGTTTCTATAATTTCCACGTTCGCCCGGGGTACGACAACTTCAGCGCCGTTTGCAAGAGCGGCTTTCAAAACGCGGACCCAGGTTTCAGACTCTACTTGCGTCAGTTCGGAGGGCAAGCCTGTCACGGTTGCGAGCAAGCCGAAGTACGGCTCACGAATGATTCGAATGGGTGTTCCGACTGAAAGTTGTCCCTCTTCAATGCCTGAATCGACCGGTTTGGGAAGTGAGAATGTCTCAGAAAACGGGACGATCACTTCCGGACGAATGACGCCGGCTCGAATCTGAGTGGCGCCATTCAATGAAGCCAACTGCCCTTCAAGTTCGCGAAACAGGGCGAAAGTTCGGTCGGCCATTCGTATTGAGCCGAAGCCTTCGGTCAGCATTAGAGAGAAAGGAATCGGCTCCTGTCCTGTGATCGCAACGCCGATGTCGTATCCCGGCTGATTCAGGGTTTCAGCGAGCCAATCCATCAGGTCTCTATCGACGATCCCTCCGCTGACAAGCCCTATAACTCCGACTGTCGCCGCCTTTCTTAAAGCGTCCGGGGTGATGGAAACCCCGCCCACGACGATCTTCCCGCGATGAGTTTCATTCAAGTCGTCGGCAGTCAGGGGACGATCCGGGGCGGAAGCGGCGATGGCGATTTCGCCAAGACGTTCTCCTCCAACTCCGAAAATTCCCTGAATCAAAGCGCCCTTGCATCGCACGATGACTCCCTCTTCAGGGATGACCTCCGCCACGATTCCCCGGATATAGGCGTTGCGCTCGACTGGAATCGGAGCTTCACGGATTCCCAGGTTTCCGGTGGCGGGAGACATGAACTCTACTTTGCCGGTAACCTTTGAATGGACTGCGGTGCGGAACAGCTTTCCGAATAGTCCCTTCGTTTCTGCAAGAAGGTCTCCTTTAACAACTGAATCCCCGACTGAGACTTTCAACAACGAGAGCGCTTCCTCCGGCTCTACGCCCAGGCGATCCGCTACTTTTGTCGATTGCAGCATTCCCGGAAGTTCCGTTCTCGCAATGATCGTGTCCGGCTCCACCTGATCGCCGACTTCTGCCAACACAGTCCCTTTTAGCGGAAGGCGACGCAGTTTGTCGATCGTAGTGTGAGGACTGACTTTCAGTCCCGGCGTATAGGCGGTTCCCATAAGTTCTCCCATGCGACTCTATTTGAAGTCTTTTTTAGACCAACGTTTCACATACCCGTTTGCATACAAGACAAGACCTGTCGCGTTCTCTTCATCATCCGCGTTATGCGAGAATGAAAGTTGTTTGCCAAGCTCCTGCTCAGCGCTTCGATTGATCTGCACAGGGATGGACATGTGAGTGTTCGACTTAGCTCCCGTCTTTTCAAAAAGAACGACGAGCTGTGAAGGGTCAATTGCTTTTTCTTTAGTTTTGGGATCTTTTTGGTCGTGCTTATTCGTTTCCAAACTATATCCTGCTGCAAGATCGTTGTAAACGTATCCGACTTCTCCGACATCTCCGGGCGCATGCATACACCCTTCATTCCCGCCTTTGCCTTTACAATTCAGCCAGCCTTTCACCGTTTCAGCCCAGTTTTCCGCAGGGGGGAGGTGTTTGTCCCAATCTTCCGCATAGCTTTTCAGGGCGGTATCAATGGCATGAAGATTTTGAGTGCCCTCCGCGATGTCGTGCGCAGCTCGAAAACTCAAAATCGCACGGTATCCAAGGAAACCCAACACGGTCGCCATGACTAAAATGACGCCTATCATGATGCGGTTCAGCGAACTTTGACTAAATTTGATGGTCGCCTTTCGGCGAGGAACGATAGGCTCTTTTACAACGGGAGTTTCTTCAGGGGACATTAAATGATTCCTATGGTCGCTTTTTGAAAAGAATGGAAGCGAAGCGTCAATCGGGAGAGGCTATAAACCCATTTCCGATTGCCAATTTTGAATTTTTTCGATTCGGGCGGCAGGGTCGTCGGGGAGACGGAAAGGACGTCCGCGTGCGTCGATTATTACACCCGAGACTCCGCCCTGAATCTCTCGTCGAACGGGAATTCCTTTGCCCGCTCCCAAATCGAAATTCTTTGCAGGGGAAACGAGTATCTCAGCGGTTTCCGGCTCCCCGTCCTTGCCGTTTTTGAAGCCAAGGGGGAGAGTTTTTAGGGTTCCAAATGGAATCTTGTGAGTTTTTCCTTGAAATTCCACTGTCATGCAGATTTCGCCCTCCTTAGATACTCCAATTGGGGCGATGCAGGTTCCCAGATAGATCAAACAGTCCCGTTCAAAGACCTGAGTGGCGGCTTCCGGTAGAATTGTGGAGAGGATTCCAAGTTGGGGCATCATGAAAATTGAGTCGACCGTCAAGAGAGTGAATCCTAAAGGTTCATAAGCGTCCATCATCATCAAAGCGGATTGCTCTCTACGAGGGGCGTGCGAGAGAACGCCGCCGGATCCCACGATCATATCCAACGCCGACAGATCGACAAGAGTCTTCCCGGAGCCAGCTTGCCCGAAAATATTGCCGATGCTTTTTTCTTGCGTCACTCCGGTCAATCCCCTCGCTAGCGATTTGTGGTGTTCGAAGGCCAGACGAAGCGCTTCGCGACAGACTGCCTGCTCAATTTGGAGGTCTTCTTTTCGTTGGGGAATAGTCGTAGGGCGGATCATTTTGTTGCGAAGTCGATTTCGAAGTTCGGCGTCTTTGATCGGGAAGGGCAGCCAACGCTTAATATTCGCAACTCCAGCTTCAGTGAGGACGTTGCATATCGAATAGGACATTCCCAGGTTCGCCGATACGGTTCGATTGAAGACGCCTCCGAAAACTGAAAAAACGTCGGTCGTGGCTCCTCCGATGTCCGCTCCCAGGAGATTCATTTTTCGCTGTTCAGCGATGGCGACCATGATTTTCCCGACTGCATTCGGGGTGGACATGATTCCCGAACTCGTCCAAGTCGTCAGCTTGGCGTATCCCGGAGCCTGTTGCATAACATGCTCGAGGAAAAGCTCATGGATTGCCTCGCGCGCCGGACCGAGGTTTTCCAAATCCATTTTCGGTCGCACGTTCTCAACTTGTCGCATAGAGACTTTTTGGGAAAGCAGGTCGTTGATTGGATTGAAAGCGGCTCTGTTTCCGGCGTAGATCACGGGCAAGTTGGTCCCCGCGCCCAACCTCGGTTTGGGATCCGCCGCGACGAGCATCTCCGCCATCTCTACCAGGTGCTTCACTGTGTCGCTGTCGTCCTCGCCGCCTGCCATCAAGATCATGTCGGGGCGCAACTGTCTCAATCTTTCTACGCGCTGATGTTCTTTGCGCCCGTCGTTGACAGCGAACGTGTCTATAACGATGGCTCCGGCTCCGAGGGCGGCGCGTTGAGCCGACTCTGCGCTCATAGTCTTGACGAGTCCGGTGACCGTCATCTGCAATCCGCCGCCTGCTGAAGAGGTGGAGAGATAGAGATCGACGCCGGTTTTGTCGTCAGTTGCGGGCGTCATCGGTTTACCGTCTTCGCCCAAAATCGTCCGTTCGCTCAATTCCTCCACTTCACGCACTGCATTCGTCACGCCCACTGTGACATCCGCATAAGGCGCCTCGACTGTCGTAGGCGCTTCACCTCGAACGGACAGTCGATATTCGCCATCAGGGCGTAGAGTGATCAAAATCGCTTTCGTGGTGGTGCTGCCGCAGTCCGTCGCTAAAATGGAGCGAACTTTATTCGGCGCTGAAACTGAGTCGGAACGGCTTTCAGACATAGGGAGTTCATCCAGTCAAAACATGATGGAAATATGTTCGCCAGACGACCGAGGATTCCCTGCTGAAAAATAAAAGCGGCGGCTTGCAGCGGAGGGCGGGCGCCATTTCTTCTAACTCTTTAACTCTACCTCCGATGCATAGACTACCTCAGTGAAACTGACTTTCGTGCGTCTCAAAGACTATCGCATACGCTTCGTTTTCCACGCCATTAAATATGCGTTCCAGGCTTTCAATTCTCTTAGTCGTTACTCCGCTCAGAAAACGCTCAACCGCATCTTTCGGAGTAGCGTAGCAGGATTGCATTTTTAGTATGAAGTCGCTCGTCATCGAAATTACCTTCCTCTTTCATATCGCAAGGTATACTACCCTTGAACGTAAAAGGTTGCAAGCATCCCAACAAGATTCCATCCCGGACTCAAATATTTGTCGTCTTCCAAGTGTCTCTCCGGAGCCATATCGCCGAATCTTCATTGA
>JAYVOT010000282.1:0-2106 GCA_043757795.1 Chthonomonadaceae bacterium
GCGAATGGAAGGCGATTGGGAGGAGTGGCTTTTGTTTTTCATCACAGGCGTTGCTGAGACAGCGGAGCAAGCGACAAAAACAGCCCAGGCTATTCTGCAACAGATCGAACAGGAGAGAATTGCAATTAATGCAACTGGAAGAGCCGCTGGAAATATGCTACGTCTGCACCACATGATTCAGAAAAATCCCTTTTTCACGATCGCTCAGGCTTCTAGCCGCTTAGGACTCAGCGCTCAGACAGCCAGTAATTTAGTTAAACGTCTTCTAGAACTCGGCATCCTGGAAGAGTCTACCGGTGGGATGCGAAATCGTGTCTTCATCTATTCCACGCTAGTGAATATACTGGGAGACTAGAATAACGATCATGACTTATGATCGGATTGCCAGCCAATAAGTGTCTTGTTAGTCCGGTTTAGTCTGAAAATGGGGTTGATTGCCGCCTCAAAATCATCCTTATGCTAATAATTAGCATAAGGAATCGCACATCGAAGTTCATCCCCCTTCCGCCCACTCCAAACCGATATACCTCCGAAACTTCCGGCAACGCACGATATGCAGCGTTTTGATCTGGACATTGTAGAGCGGCCTGAGCCAGAAGACGAGGTCGGGTTCGGGAGCGACTTCCTCGAAAAGCAGGCGGAGGTCGGCGTCTCGGGCGTCATTGTCGTCCACGAAAATCGCGTGTATATAAAAAGATCGTGCGTCTCCGGGCGATTCTTCAAGTGGAAAGAAAGGCGCCGGGTTCTGATTGCCGTTCCCTGCGATAAAATAGGGTCTGCCCTCTGCCTTTTGTCTCTCCCGGGATCGTAAACCATTCTGGAAGCGACTCCTTCCCCTTTATGTTAAAGATTGACAAAGTATGACAAAGCGTGGTAAGGTAATGTCGGATCGCCGGATAGAAAGGGAAAATCATGCACGTCAGCCTTACCCCCGAATTAGAGAAGATGGTACACGGCAAAGTACAGACCGGGCGTTACAATTCCGCCAGTGAAGTCGTGCGGGAAGCCCTGCGTCTTATGGACGAACGCGACCAAATGAAAGCGTTGCACAGGGATGAACTACGAAAGAAAATCGTGGCAGGGCTAGAGTCGCTTGACAAAGGCCGGTTCTCGGACGGCGAGGAATTTTTCGCGCAGATGGACGCCGAATTCGAGGAAGAAATTCGCGCCGAGAACGAACGAGCCGGGCATAAGTGAAACGCTACAATCTCTCCGATGAGGCAAAACAAGACCTTGCTGACATCAAAGCCTATCTCACAAAAGAGAGCGGCGTTCACGCCTCCCGCTATGTACTGAAGCGCATTAAGGAAGGCATGGATTTTCTCAGCAGCACACCGGGAGCGGGACATATGCGAGAAGACTTGACTGATGCCGACCTGAAATTCTGGCACGTCTTTTCGTATCTGATTATCTACAAAGCGACCACGCGCCCTATTGGGATCGTGCGCGTGTTGCACGGCAGCCGAGATATAACGCCATCCATGATATCACAGGACGATTAACGACCGGGAACGCATGACGCATCTACCGGAAATCTTACGTTGATAATTTCAAGCGGCATAGAAATGAATTCAGCAACCTGAGGTTCCTTCGCCCATTGAAGGTCTGAATCTCATTGGCGTCTCGAGATTTGGAACTGCGAAGCCATCGCCTAACTCTACCCGCCCTCCGCCCACTCCAACCCGACGTACCTCCGAAACTTCCGGCAACGCACGATATGCAACGTTTTGATCGGGACATTGTAGAGCGACCTGCGCCAGATTACGAGGTCAGGTTTGGGAGTCACCTCTTTTATCACAATGAGACAAATTTTTTTTATAGTATATTTACAATGATGATATTGCGATAGTTTGACTATAATTCAATATCGTTCGAGGAAGTTTCGGACGATAACCCTCTCTGGAAAAGGTAAGTGCAACTCAAATACTTAGTGCACAATATAAGACGTCAAAATTCAAGGAAACACATGATGGGTCTTAAGGATTCTAGTAGCAAACAACTATACGACGAAGCTTCAAACGCAAAAATTTTTGAATACGTAGAAAATTTCACTGCTCCTATCGTGAATATTGTGGATTCACAAAAACTTGCTAGCATTCGTAACGA
>JAYVOT010000283.1:0-7697 GCA_043757795.1 Chthonomonadaceae bacterium
CAAACGTTTAACGCTATTTATCCTTATTCGTCTCAGCCGACAGGCGTGAGTCTGTTCGACAGTGACGGACATCTCATGAAATCCGCAACACCCGCACAGATCACGCAGTGGAAGAACACGCTGAAGACCTCCCGCTCTTCAGAGGAGAAGGCGCGCCTGCACCGAGGTTGAAAGGTCTACGTGCAACCGAAATGACTGCATTTCATGATCAAACTGCGGTTGTAGATTTGCTTCTATCATGTATGAGTTCCAGTCTTATTTGAGATGAAAAGGAAAATAAATGAGAGTTGAAAATCCTAAGCCCGAAATTGACAAATTACGTATTCTTATGATTTCCACTTTGCTAATTATATCCGGTATTCTCGTAATATCACTTGCATTCTTTTTACATCAAAATGTAAACTCGGAATTTATAAATGGATCACACGATATCGTTTTTCAATCTCGACCCTATTTAGAGTACGAAGCTCAAGTGTCATGGGAAACTAGCATGACTGGGGAAAAGAAGCCAAGAAAGGGTTCAAATTGCGTAATAAGTAAAGCAGTCTGGCTCGCATCAGATATTGATAATCTAGCAATTTGGATCAAAGTACTCAATCACAAGCATGAGCTTGTTTCAGTTCACTTGTTGAAGCCAACTCCTGAATTTCTGCCAGACGGTTCAATCAATATTCCGGTTTCAATTGTAACGATTCCTCCAGATGGTTTCAACGACTACACTGTAATATTTGAGCAAACGCACATCCCTTCAAGGACTAGTTTCATTTCTCCTAAATACCGCCTTGGTTTTTCACCGAGTTCAAGTGAGGGCAATGCAGTCATTCCGTTTTTCATTGGAACAATTGGCTCATTTTTCGCAATCCTGGGATTGACAGTTGCGTACTTGCTACATAAGCACATTCGAATAGTTAAGCGTTTTTTGCCACACTCATGAAACTCGGCTGTGTCACTGCAAGCATCGCAGGCGCTCCGGCCACTTTCCACGGCACGACCAACTACGCTTAAACGCGAAACTTCAGCTAACCAATGAAACCTCCATTCGCAACGGTGGTAAAACTTTACAATCGCCTACGATGGAGCGGGGAACCCGAGGTGCTTTAAGGGGCGAGCGGAACCTACAACTCTGCGAACCAGAACACCGCCAACACCTACGAACTGAACGGCAATCCGACCACTTACAAAACCGTCTCTGCAACATTAACCTGGCACAATTGCAACGCCTGATCCAGAATCAGGGAGCGGGCATACCCGTGATGAAAATAAGTATCCTGAGTTCGAAAAAGCATTGTGCGCTTGTATTCAAGAGTACCTATCGAGGGGTAGCCATGGTAACGGAGATAAGTATGGTTACATCAATCATAATTGCGTCCATTGGGCATATGACATGTGGGATTGTGCTCAATGGAGATCAGATCGAATGACCTGGTGGGCAGATCATTTGTTAGGTTGGGCAGAGGTATATCAAAATTAACGAGAAACTGCTTAGGTTGTAGTGAGCAGCTAAAACTAGACACTTAATATAATAACTTCGCTCTTGGGAATAACGCAATAGCGGGCCGTTCCAGAAAAGGGTTCACATGTCTAGAATTCGTCGCAGTTTCTTACCCGCCTTCAAAGCAAAAGTCGCTTTGTTAGCCCTCCGGGGAGACAAAAGTCAGTCTAGTTCGAAGCGATGAACCAGAAGCAGGACTGACAAACCATCGCTTCCATTAACGAGCGCATTGTTAACAAACGCTCAAGTAGTGTCCAGTTTTAGGGATGGAGTACAGGTGTATATTTGGAGACAGTATCTATGTATAGCGTACCGCGAAAAATCTACTCCCTCGCTTTCGCGTGTGTGGGGATTATATTGTTATGCATTGCTTGCCAGTATTATTACATTCGCAGTGAAGCAGCTCTGTATAAAACACTAATCTATAACTTCGTTCCATCTCAGCAATTGAGAATCGAATTCAAACCACGCCAGACGAATATATACGCCATTTTCATGTCGTGGCCAATTTCTAAGGTCGAGATTCCTACTGATAAACAAGTAAAATGTTCCATAAAATGGAATAAACTGCAAGTTGTAACACATGAGAGACGACGTGCACTTTACGGATTGCCTTATGATCAGGTTCAACTTGCCACCTTTCAAGGCATAAAGGGACAGGTTTACTCAATAGATTTATCAATCGATCCCAGTTCTGCAATTAATGTCAATAAAGTGGCACACGTCATGCTCACACTAGATACCGTCAGATCCTATAAGTTATACAGCAATTCTGCACGAATTGAAGTGACTGGAATAGTCATGTTCATTGTATTTATTGCGCTCGGAATAATGCTATTAAAAATCAAATCTTAATTTTAATGCCGCCTACTTCCCAGATGGAAGCCTGCAGACACTGACTACTCCCGCCGGTAACTTCAGCTACTCCTTCGACGCCGGTGGAAGAGTAACTGGAATGACTAACCCGTTCAGCGAGACGTTCAGTTGAACCTATCTCAACAACGATTGGCTCTGGACTCAAATGAGCGGCAATGCGGTGAAATCGACTTACACCTACAACGCTCTAGGTCAAGTCACTCGTCTGCTGAACGCAAAGCTGGACACCACTACGCTTTCCGACTTCAGCGGCATGACCTACGACGGTGCAGGAAACCGGAAAACTCTGACATCCAGCTTGACCGGAGTTCCTAGCTACAGCTGAACGACTGGTTATACCTATGATGCCAAAGACCAACTGACGCAGGAAACCTCCACGAGGACAGGAGGATACACGAACAACTTCGGCTTCGACAGCGCGGGGAATGCAACGAGTTTCAAAGGCGTGGCAAGAACCTACAACTCGAATAACCAGAACACTGCCAACACCTACGATCTGAACGGAAATCCGACGACTTATAAGGCTGCAACGTGTACTTTCGATGTCCAAAACCATCTGACTTCTTACGGAAGTGCGATGACTGCAGGGTATCTAGCTGACGGACTGAGGGCCAGGAAACAGACTTCTGCCAGGAGAACGTACTATCTGTACGCGGATGGAGTGATTCCAATCTGCGGTTGGACGCCAGTGGAAACGTCATAGCTACAAACTCGACCTGGAGCGGAGGGTTGCTTTCCCGCCATACCGGAACAAGCAGTGCGTTCTATGCTTTCGACCTTCAGGGCATCGCTTCTCACAGGTTGGACAGCAGTAGCAATACGCTTTCGACATCGAATTTCGATGTTTTTGGGCGAGAGCTATCAATGATGCCAGCGGCGATCCGTTTGCAGGATTTGGGGTCAATGATACAGGTCGGATGCTGAAACAGGTTTGCAGTTGCTAGGATCACTTTACCACGATTATACGGCAGGAATGTACTTCACACGTGATACAATAGGATATTCAGGCGGCATCAATCCATATGACTACTGCGAAAACAATACTGTATTCGCGACTTATGCGGATGGGTTAATACCCATACTAGGATTTCCGTTTGGCGAATCATCGGGTGGTAAACTGATATCGCCAGTTATTAATTTCGAATATCGGGAATTTTGATTCTCTGCACTTGCCTCAAACGACAACAAATTGAATAATCGAACTCATGGAGACAAAAATGCGGTTAGACGAACTGAACAGTCTGATTGGAAACTGGCCGGAGGTGATTGCACTTTTAGATGATGAAGCCAGTTGCGCATTTGATACTGGCGATGCATCAGGTTTTGACCCATTATCGACTAGCTGTATGAGTGATCTTTTAGCGGTAATGCACATGGATAACGTTCCTGGCAAAGTTCGCAGATCAGTGATGTTGTTTCTTGAAAGCGAATGGCAACGTTTCTCCCCTACTCAAATCGAAGAGCTACGCGGTTCGTTAAAAAACATTTACCTCGATGCCCGTTATAACGAACTTATAGTACAATTCATAACTATAGAGATCCTGGCAAAATATTACCATGACACGAAAGCATTGAACATGCTTATCCAATTTGCACAAACTACGACTGGGCAACGCAAAGCCCTGGCTTGCGCCGGAGCTGGGATGTTCGCAAAAAAAACTTCTGATGCGAGCCAAAAGAAAGAAGTCATTCGACTCCTCGAAACAATGAAAAAAGACAGTTCGGAAGATGTAAGGCAAGAAGCTAAGCATTATCTCTACATTCTAAATCCATCCAAACGATAAAAATTAGATTAAAGGTTTCAATAAAATTGAATCAATAATCAGGGGCATGGCAGTCATTGAGAGCATGGAAAGTGTGGCTTTGTCTATTCAAATATCACTTTCCACAATTTCTGCTGTTCTACAAGAAAGTGAGAATACCGTGTCGCAATCAACATCCACCGACATTCAAATCCCTGATATAGAAACTAATATTATCGTAATAAAGCATTGTTTAAGAGACAAATTAGGCGCTTTTCTGGTAGCTTTTATATTCATCGGGTGTGGGCTTCTTTGTATAAGACTGCCGAGTGAAGATTTAATTATTGTTGTAATGTGTACTGCACCCCTAAAACTGGAAAATGGGAATAACAAAATCGCTTCCATCAGAGAAGGCGTTGTTAGTAAACGCTCAATTCGTGTCTAGTTTCCGGGGGCATACCACATGAAAGGAGTCAGAATATGAGAATTATAGGATCTGGAATTAAAATAGCTACTACAGCGTTGTATTTACTTGCGGTCGGAGATTTCCTTCTGCTCATTCCAATAGAAAAGAAGAAATTAGCATATTGCGCTAACCCCATAGCGCATAATACCATAAAGTGTTTATTGCCAAATGATGAAGAAGTTGTTGCCTTAGGGATGGGGATTTTGCTAGGACTTCTTGCAATAATGTGTAGTATATTTATAATTGCAACGATTCTCAAACATCATCAAAATATTAACGAAGGGGTGTATTGAATTCCTTCTCAAAATAATTGATCGTGCTCAATTTTCATAGAACTTTGACTAACGTCAAACTCGTTTTTACGATCTGATTTTTGGTCGTTTTTGTCTGCATTTCCAAACTGACAAAGCGGTGATTCGAGTGGTTGCTACGTCACCGCGACGATCCTCAACTACAAAACCGATGGAACCTGCACCGTTTCGAGTATCGTGGACGCCAACGGCAACAGCCGGAACTACACTGCCACCGACGCCAACCACATGAAAGTTACTGTCAAGAACCCGCAGAACGTGGTCGTCTCTATGCGTATACGGCTGGCTTCGACGGGAACATGAGCGGCACGACGAGCACGAACGGATGCAGAACCTACTATCTCTACGCTTTCGACGCTCTGTGTCAGCTCTCGCAACAGGCTATCGCGGGCGTAGCAACCGTCGCTGCGACCTGCCTGTTCGAAGCGTGGGGGACTCGTTCCGTCAACAGCACGTACACCGCGGCGAAAAGCGATCCCTACAGCGGGTACGGCAACAGTTCAGGGCACATTCCGGTTTTCTTGTCATCAAGAAAATGATTCGCTATTTCCAAGTTCTCAGGGTATACTTTGCAAATAGTTCAATCCGTATAGCGTTAGTGCAAACATTGCAGAAAAATCAATTTAGCTTTCTCAAAAAAAGCGGCGGCAATGTTGACATTTCCTGCTCGGATGTTGTATCATACTTAGGCTTGAATTGGTCGCACAGCGACATGATTGGGATGAGAAACGATTTTTGCAAGAGGAGGCGTGCCCCCGGAAGGAGAAGAGACCTTTCAAATGGTGTTGCTCTGATGACTGCTGAATTCCGACTGAATGCCTGTCTGTCCCGCTTGCGACGCAAGCCGGGGCTTTTTTACGCCTCACATTTTCGCATTTGCATCGGCGTTTCCAGGCTCGCCCCGTACACTCTTGACGAAGGCGCGACCGCAAAGGAAAACCGACACAGAGGACTGAAACCGAATGCCGACGATCAACCAATTGGTCCGCAAAGGCCGAAAGCGTCTGATAAAGAAAACAAAAGCGCCTGCACTCAAGGGAAATCCCCAGATGCGCGGCGTCTGTCTGCTTGTCAAAACGACCACTCCCAAAAAGCCCAACTCCGCTCTTAGAAAGATCGCCCGTGTTCGCTTGACGAACAAAACGGAAGTGTCCGCCTACATTCCAGGCATCGGTCACAACCTCCAAGAGCACTCTGTCGTGATGATTCGCGGCGGAAGAGTCAAAGACCTTCCCGGAGTCCGATACCACATCGTTCGCGGAACACTTGACACGGCGGGCACAAAAGAGCGCAAGACCAGCCGATCCAAGTACGGAACGAAGAAGCCGAAATCATAATTTCGCATCAACAGGTTTGGGACGATTGCCGAATTTGAAACGTCTTCAGCGAAAGCGAAAACGTGTGCGAATTCGAGTTCAAGTCCCCCTACAGGCGATGGTCTGCAGATGGGCGCATTCGCTCGTCTCCGATCAAACTATCAATAGGAGAGAAAATGCCTCGTAAAGGTCCTGTCCGGCCCCGACCCATCACGCCGGACCCAATCTACAGCAGCATTCTGGTTCAGCGCTTCATCAATCGACTTATGGTAGACGGCAAGAAAAGCGTCGCCGAGCGAATTTTTTACGGAGCGATGGAGATTGTGGAAGCGCGCGCAAAGCGCCCCGCCCTCGAAATATTTGAAGCGGCTATCCGCAACATTATGCCAGTCATTGAAGTCCGACCTCGAAGAGTCGGCGGTTCAACCTATCAGGTTCCTGTCGAAGTCCGCCCGGAGCGCAAGTATGCGCTTGCGCTTCGCTGGATGGTGAACAACTCTCGCAAGCGAGCAGGTCGAACCATGATCGAAAAACTCTCCGGAGAACTTCTGGATGCCGCCAACAACACAGGCGCCTCGGTCAAGAAGAAGGAAGAGACGCATCGTATGGCGGACGCAAATAAGGCATTCGCGCATTACAAGTGGTAGGATATCGCCAGGAAGCGAGCATCTATTGAAAGGGTGCAGTCAGTCCGATTGACTGACTGCGCCCGCCTGTGCCGGACAAGCGCAACGAAAATGTCGAGTAAAAACCGCTTGACGACGAACGCTCCCTCCGGCGCACTATTCTCCAAAGGGTTATTGAAGGTAAAATGGCACGAGAGTTCGGACTAGATAAAACAAGAAATATTGGAATCGCCGCTCACATCGACGCTGGCAAGACTACCTGTACGGAGCGTATTCTATTCTATACGGGGAGAACGCATCGCATCGGAGAGGTTCACGAAGGCGCCGCCACTATGGACTGGATGGTTCAGGAACAGGAGCGAGGGATCACTATCACCTCCGCTGCGACCACTTGTTTCTGGAGCCTTGAAGACGACCTCGAAACGGGGCTTCGGGGACGAACTCACCGTATCAATATTATCGATACTCCCGGCCACGTAGATTTTACTGTTGAAGTCGAGCGCTCTATGCGAGTTCTCGATGGCGTCGTAGCTGTTTTTTGCGCCGTCGGCGGAGTCCAACCTCAATCCGAAACTGTCTGGAGACAGGCGAACAAATATAAAGTTCCGCGAATCGCCTTCGTCAACAAAATGGACAGAATGGGCGCTAACTTCATTTCCGTCGTCGAAAAAATGAGAGAGCGACTAGGAGCGAACGCGGTACCTATTCAACTTCACATCGGAGCCGAGGCGGAATTTATCGGAATTATTGACTTAGTGACGATGAAAGCGATTCGTTATACCGACGACACAGGACAGAAATTCGTTGAAGAAGAGATTCCGGCGGATATGCTCGATCAGGCGAACGAATATCACACGAAGTTGATCGA
>JAYVOT010000284.1:0-2105 GCA_043757795.1 Chthonomonadaceae bacterium
TGAGTATCGTGTGCGAAGCACACACGGCGGAACGCCACTAAGACCGTGACTTTAGTCATGGGACTCTAGTCATGACGCTCTGTCGTTTGCGTAACATGAATGAATTATTAAAAGGGAGACCTTTATGCGAATTCTGGTAGTCGAAGATGAAGAGAAAGTGGCTAGCTTTGTAAAAAAAGGCTTGGAGCAATCTGCATACACCGTCGATATCGCGATCAACGGAGACGAAGCGATGGACTACATCGCCGTCAACGAGTATGCAGCAATTGTTCTCGACATGATGTTGCCGAAAAAAGACGGACTTTCAGTCGTTCGGGAACTTCGCAGCCAATCGAACGCAACGCCTGTTCTCGCCCTCACCGCGAAAAGTTCCCTTGAAGATCGCGTTGCAGGATTGGACAGCGGTTGCGACGACTACCTTGCGAAGCCGTTTGCGTTTGACGAACTCCTCGCACGTCTGCGCGCTCTGTTGCGCAGACAGTCCGCGTCTGGAAAATCTCCGAGGTTGGAATACGCCGGACTTGTCCTCGACCCGGTCACTCGCGTCGTCAATCGAGACGGCCGTTCTATCGAGCTGACAAATAAAGAGTACGCCTTGTTGGAGATGTTGCTAAGACATCCCGGTCAGGTCTTCACTAGAAACGCCATTCTTGAGAGCGTATGGGGTTACGATTTCGATGCCGGAAGCAACGTGTTGGAAGTCTACATGAATTTTTTGCGTAAAAAAGTGGACAAGGGAGACGCGAAAAGGTTGCTTCATACCGTTAGGGGTGTCGGATACGTCCTGCGTGAGGAGGCGGCGTGATACGCAGTCTCAGGGCGCAATTAGCTCTCTGGCACGGCATTCTTCTCGCGGCGACCCTCATGGCGCTTGCCGGATTCATCTATTTCCTCTTACGTCAGGTTTTGAGCAGCAGAGCGGACGCAGACCTGCTCGACTACGCCGACAAAACTTCTCGCGTCATCGCCTCCGCCATCAATCGTTTCGAGACTGAGCGCCCCGGAGCGCCGTCCTCCGCAAAAGAAAAAGAGTTCATCGACGAATCCTCCTCATGGGGGCGATTCGTGCAGATCGACGATGCAGACGGCAAGTTCGTCGTCTCTTCCGACGCCCTCAAAACAAGACACTTCAGCGACAACCCCGATACGCGACAAAAATTGCTTTCCCTGAAAGAACGAGCCGTCTTCGAAGACCTTCCTATCGCCTACCCGATGCGAGTCGTCACCCTTCCCGTGCAGATCGGAAAAAGAATCCCTTACCTTGTCAGAGTGGGCGTGCCTGTCGAAGGCGTGGAGGAGGCGATCAACCGCGTCTCGACGTTGCTCCTCGTGCTGACGCCGGCGATTTTCGTCATCGCGCTTCTTGGAGGTTGGCTACTTGTGGGGCGCTCCCTCAAACCGGTGGACGAGATGACCCGCGCCGCCCTTTCCATCGAGAGCGGACGTCTCAACGTCAAACTCGTTCCGGCGAGAACGGACAATGAAATCGGCAGACTCGCCGCCGCCCTTAACGAGATGCTGGATAGACTTGATAAAAGTTTTAAACAGATTGAACGCTTTTCCGCGGACGCCTCGCATGAATTGAAGACTCCGTTGACGACGATTCGCGGCGAAGCGGAAGTCGCGTTAATGTCGCAGGGGGTTTCGGAGGAGTTGCGGCAGACTTTTCGCAGCATCATCGAAGAGACCGAGCGCCTTTCGGAGATCGTTACCAACTTGTTGCTGCTAGCTCGGACGGACGCCGATCAGGTGCGCTTAAAACGAGACCCTGTCGCACTGCACGAAGTTGCGATGCAAGCGTATGAGCCGATGGAACGCCTCGCTCATCGTAAGAACATCGTGCTGGACATCGCGGAGATGGACGAAGTAACGCTGAACGGCGACGCTCTCTGGCTTCAACAACTGATTTCCAACCTTCTCCACAACGCCATCAACTACACGCCTGAAGGCGGCAGAGTGACTCTCTCATTGACGCTCGTCCCGATGCAAACTCCAAATGAAGCGGGGACGCACGAAGCCGTTCTATCTGTTGCGGACACTGGTCCGGGCATTCCTGCCGAGCACCTGGATCACATTTTCGACCGCTTCTATCGGGTCGATGCCGG
>JAYVOT010000285.1:0-7686 GCA_043757795.1 Chthonomonadaceae bacterium
TATTCCGGAGTCGTAAGCGGAAATTCGTTTTGCGCTTTACCGATCCAGCCATTGGAGTTCGCAATGATAATACAGACAAAAGAAGACATCGTTACTCTATCAGGATCGCTCAATAAAAACCTCTGGATGACGATTAAGGCGGCGGCGAACCTTCTCTTGACAGGGCATCCGGCGGGAATCATCATCGATTGCTCGGGATTAACGGATATCTCCGAGAACGGGGCAAAGACGTTTTTGGAAGCGATGCGAGATATCGAGGGCGCAAAATCAAGAATTATGGTAGTTAATCTTCCGGATCAAGTTCTGAAGATTTGCAAGACGGTTCCGGGAGTCCGATCTCAGTTGCCGATAGCCGACTCCATTGAGGAAGCTCACGCTTCACTGGGCTTAGTCTCGCTCGCGGCGGCAGCGGAGCGCAGGTCCCCCGCAGCAATGGAGGCTGTGAAGTCCGCTAATTTGATCCTTGTGCCGTTGCTCACAAATTTGAACCTGACATATGGAGCTTCCATTGCTGCAAGGCTTTCTCGCCAGGTAAAAGCCGAAGTGCGCCTTGTCTCATTTATCGAAGTTCCTCGCAGCCTCCCGCTCAATTCCCCGCTTCTGGAAGAGGAGCAGGTTGCGAGGATCGCTCTGGAACAGGCGGTACAGGGCGCAAAAGCCCTCGGCGTGACCCCAATCTCACAGGTGGAGCGGGTTCGAGATGCAGCGGACGGCATTCTCGCCGCCATCAAAACTTATCATGCGGAAACTGTTGTCATAGGCGCGGTGAACGCGCCGGCAGGGGCGGAAGGACACGATCTCTTCCACGAAATCGTAGATATTCTTCTACATCGCGCAACCTGCGAAGTCGTCATCGGCAGACGCAGTATGAACGATTAAGCTTACAAGAATCCTTTTTTATTCATCTCAAACATTCCAAAGGAGATCGCTCATGGCTGAACGACCGGTTTCGCCCCAGGGGAAGCGTCCCCCATTCTTCATTTTTATCTTGCTTTTCGCGATTCCGATCGCGGGCTTTTTCGTCTATAACCAGAATAGGCAGATCAATGGAGAAGACAGAAATACGGCAGTGAAACCTTTGAGAGATACAGAAGCGCAGGTGACGCAGTTGAAGCTCATCAGGGACAAATGGCAAACCTGGGCGATGGCGCACAAAAACGATTTGATCGCTCTCAAACACTCGTCCGCGGACAATCAAGCAGCCTATCACAAAGTTTTCGATGCTTTTCCCAGCGATATCACTCCTGAAACGGGTTTGACTCTGGAGGACTTGAAGGGGGCGAGCACGGATGACCCCACGCACAAACATCCAAAATGGGAATGGTTGATGAAGCAAAAGACTCTGCTTTCAGCTCAGGGAATGGCCTCTTCAATGGCGAAGAAAGAAACTGATGCGTTTAAAGCATCTATGGAGGAAGACAGAAAGACTCGCGACTGTCGCATCCTGAAGTCAATCAACGGAGGACTGGTGAATCTTTATCTGTGGTCGAGCGGACGCGTCACTGAGGGAGTGCGTGAAAAGAAAGAGGTCGGCGGCGCGAAAATGGGCGGAATCATGGTCTTGACCGGCGTCGTCATTCACAAGGAGACCCTTCCTGCCTTTGATTTTGTGAAATAAGACCAGGAACCTGTGCCGGGCGCTTCCAACGCTTTCAACGCCCGGCGACTTTGCTGTCATCATACGAAATAGCGGCCCCTGAAAATATCTGTCAATACAAAGCAAGCGACTTGTACGCCGAGAGAATGCCGGGAGTGATTTTTGCTTTGCCTGCGAAGAATAATCGAACCAGGCGCTGTGGTTGCCTTAATCAAGATCGCGAAATTAATTCGGGGAATCCCATTCATTCGCCTTCCGTTCCGATTTGTTCCGCTTCCGCTATTTCAGGAACGCCTCCATCCGGAGGAGCCAACTTTTGGATCATTTGCGGAAGACGCATCGCGAAAACGGAGTTGGCGATAAGAAGATCGCAACCTGCCGCTTTTGAGAGCGGACGCATCGTCGGAATTTCGCCATGCGAGACATATCCTAAAATAGGACATTCGGGTGAGAGAGCTTTCAGTTCACGAGTGAGTTCAAGAGGTTGCAATCGTTCCTTGCCGTAGCTCAATAGAGTAAGACAGAGGTCGTTTTCGCCGGCATACGCAAGAGCCTCCTGATAAGTCCCAAGCAGTTTCGCTTCGTATCCCATTTTTCGGAGAGTCGCCTCCGCCCTCATCGCAAAAAACAGATCGTCGTCAATCACCAACACTTTTTTTGTATCGCTCAACTGAATCTCCGTAGAATGATTTTCGCTAAGGCAACATCCAAAAATAAGTGCATCGATTGCGTAACTTTCTTTACACTGCTATCCCCCTGTGAACAGGATTCCCAGGAATAAATTCCAGGTCTCGGTGGCGTTCCGCCGTCTGTGCTTCGCACAGGAGAGAGTTGACCGAGTCATGTGCGAAGCACACGCAACGCTGCAAAGACCTGGAATTTATATTCCTGGGATTCGATCCGGTTGTTTCGGCCGTTTGCCGTGCAAGCAGGATTCAAAACGCCGGATTAAGTGGAATACGCAGATACAATCGATTTAGTTATTTTTGAGAGTTGCCTAAGCAATTTGATCTAAGGCACGCGCAACAATTAATGCTTCGAAATCCGAGCGAAAATGAGTTCGGATGAGCGAAAAAGCAATTCGATAATTGTCGGGCGTTGCCTAAGCTTAATTGTACCAGAAACTCTCGTCAAGGTATAAACAGCTTCACGACACCCAGGAGGAACTGAAAATGGAACTTAAAGACAAAATCTGCCTGATTACAGGCGGAACTCGTGGTTTAGGCGCTGCAATCGCATTGGGAGTCGCGGAAAAGGGCGCGCATTTAGCGCTGGTGGGGCGCAATATCGACGAGGAGGCGATCGCGCTCCAAAAGCAAATTGAAACGCTCGGGCGCGAGTGTCTGTTGATTAGCGGAGATATGGCGAAACCGGAGCGCGCTAAAGACTGCGTTGAAAAGACCATTGAAAAATATGGCGGTATAGATGCGTTGGTGCATAGCGCCGGCGGTCCTGCTCCCGGAAATCTTTTGGACATCTCATCAGAGGATTGGATTCGAGCGTTTGACGTTCATGTTCATGCCGTTTTTCACTTATGCCGAGCAGCCCTGCCAAATATGAAAACGCGTGGCGAGGGCGCGGTTATTCTAATCGGATCGTCCGCCGGAATGCGCGGTTGTTTGGGGGCGGGAGCTTATGGAGTAGTGAAAGGCGCACTGCCTCAGTTCGCTCGCGTGTTGGCAAGAGAGCACGCGAGCGACAACATTCGCGTGAACTGCGTCGCCCCGGGGGTAGTCTATACTCGTTTTCATGAACTCGCAGGACTGACCCCTCAAGCGAGACAGAACAATCTTGACAATCGAATTCCATTACACAGGGAGGGAACTCCCGAGCAGATTGCACAGGTCGCCATCATGCTCATAGAAAATAATTTTATAACGGGAGAGACGATTACGGTCGACGGCGGCTTGACGATGCGCATTGCATGACGGTTCGAAACGTCAGGTTGATTCTGGGGGCAATGGGGCGAGTTGTTTTAGGCAGTTGGTGACGCCAGAAATGTTGGGTGGCGCCGCCCATTATCAATAGAGAGCCGTCCGTGAGATCGACTGATTGGCGAAGTGAAGCGTCGAACTTATGCCGGAAATGAAATCTGCGGGGAGCGCCGAAGCTGACTGATCCTATTATCGGGTTAGCGCCCAACTCCGGTTCGTCGTCGCTGTGCCAACTCATGCTGTCGCGACCTTCTCGATAGAAATTCAGAAGAACGAAATTGAACTGCGCGTTGCAAATAGGTTCAATTCGTTGTTTGATTTCGAGAAGTTCCGGAGTCCAGAATTCCGGAACGTGAATAATGTTTGAGTAGGCATAGCGGACTTCGGGGTCGCCGTGCCAGGCTGTGAGGCGCGGAGTGGGGATCGTTTTGCCGTAGAGTTTGATCGCTTCTTGTTTCCACGATATGGAACTTTGCAATGTCATAAATAGACGACTGCTCTCCTCCGTTGAAAAAAACTCCGGATAGAGATTGACTTCCGCGTCTTTCATTGGAAAATGCATTTTCATAAGTCTAGCGTCGGATTGAACCGGAGCGAAACGAGTGTAATCAGCCCGAACGAATACCCTTCTCCACCGCCGAAATTGGAGGCGGCATACAACATGAGGCGTCGTCTTGCACGACGCGCCAACGGTAGGGAGTGCGGTTTGAGAGCGCCTCTCAATATCCAATTCGGATTTCAGACTTCGCCTCTAGCGCAATCTGAACTAGAATGTCAAAGGTCCGTCAAAATTGCGCAATAGTCCGATGACTTTGCCGATGATCTGACTGTCTTCTCTTCTGACGTTTATGGGGGCGAAATCGGGATTTTCAGCAATCAGGCTGACGCCGTCTTTGTCTCGCAGGAATCGTTTGATAGTGCCTTCATCTCCAAGTCTGGCAGCGACTATCTCCCCGTTCACAGCGTCGTCTTGCGGCCGAATGACAACTAGGTCTCCGTCCATAATGTGCGCCCCGATCATTGAGTCTCCCTTAACGCGTAAAACGAAGGCTCTTGGGATATTGTGAACCATCTCTTGAGGTACAGGAACGTATCCCTCGATGTTCTCGATGGAAGTAATTGGAATTCCTGCCGCGATTTGACCGAGAAGCGGAATTACTGTGACATTACGCGAGGGGGAGGTTGAACCTGTTTGTCCAATTACCGTGATCGCTCTTGCTGTGTTGGAGCGTGTAATGTATCCTTTTCTCTGGAGAGCATCCAAATGAACGGTCACGCCGCGCAGGCTTGAAATGCTGAAATTAGCTCCTATCTCTCGAATGCTCGGCGGATAGCCTCGCTCGCTGATATATTCAAGAATAAATTGTAGGATGTGTTCCTGTTTTTCGGTTAGTCCTCGCGTCATTTTCGACTCCCTTGATAATGGTTTCTACGCACTGTAGTCTACTATACACTGAAATATCGAACCTGTCAAGTGATCTTTGGCTATTTTTAGCAGATTTTTGTTGCATTGTCTAAAATAGCGTTCATTTTTGTACCAGTAGACAAAAAATGACTCTATTACGTCATGTGATAGAACTTGACCCTCTTGCCGATGATCTCGTTGTCTTCTTGTTCAACCTTGATCGGAGAGTAGAGCGAATTCTCCTCTCTTGACGATACTTTGACGTTATTTCCCCGTTGAAATCGTTTCAGAGCGGCTTCTTCTCCCAATCGAACAGCGACGATTTCTCCGTTGTTCGCCTCTTTTTGAGGGCGGATGAAAACTAGATCGCCATCTCCGATCAATGCATCTATCATCGAGTCCCTTTTTACGCATAGGAGGACACCCATTTTCGATGTTCCGAACGTCCGCATAAGGAACGGGCAAATATTAAGGAATGGGCAAATATCGCTCGACGTTCTGAATCTCCGTGATTGGGAATCCGGATGCTATCTGTCCTAATTCCGTATCTTCATTATAGTTCCGGCGAAACTTGCGGCTGTGATTGAACGCCCGTTTTTTGTACGCTTAATCTACCCTTTAGCCGAAAGAGCGTCGAGATAATTTACAGCGCCTTTCAACGCCGAGAAATCGAATATATCCGTAATTTCGAGGAGAGTCGAACCAAAACCGTTTTCGTCTTGAGTTTCCACTATGAATTGCGAAATGACTTTGTCTAACCGTAAGTGCGAGTGACAACGGCATCCTTTTTTTGGAAATAACAAGCATCTATATTTGCCTGATGTACGCTGTGTCCATTTGCAAGTCAATAGGTCTTAAGCGTTTTTCAACAGGTTTTTTCTTGGAAACTAAAGCTAATCTCATTGCGTATTGACAATTAAGAATGACTGACGATATAATAGAGTACCTATGAACTACAAAGCGTCGCTTGACGCCCTATCGCATTCAGCGCTTCCCACCGCACTCCTTCTCTATTTCCGATTCGTTTTCTTCAGGAGCATGATTTGAGCTTCGATTCTATATTCGGCGGTGAAATTCCCACTGAAGCAACCGCTTCAGAGCCTGATTCGCTCAAACTGTTGAGCGTAATCGTGCCTGCATTCGACGAAGAAAAGCGCCTTGGAGCCACTCTCAAACGCATGTTGGCGTATTTTGATGAACGTAAAACTCCCTTTGAAATACTAGTGGTGGACGATGGCAGTCAAGATGGAACCGCCGCGCTAGTACAGACGATTTCGGGTTGCAGGCCTGAAGTGAGACTTCTTTCTTACAAACCGAATCGAGGCAAGGGCTATGCTGTGAGATACGGCATGATGAGAGCTTGCGGGGAACGAATTTTGTTTTCAGACGCCGATCTTGCAACCCCGATCGAGGAGATTGAAAATCTATCGCGAAAATTGGATGAGGGCTATCAGATCGCGATCGGATCGCGAGACGTTGCAGGCTCTCAGCTCATTAAGCATCAGTCTTGGTTTCGAGAGCAGGGCGGGAAGACTTTTAATAAGATGGTGCAAGCCCTCGCAGTGCCGGGAATTCATGACACTCAATGCGGGTTCAAACTGTTTACGAAAGAGGCGGCTCTATCCATTTTTTCAAGATGTCAGGTGGATCATTTCGCCTTTGACGTGGAGGTTCTCTACCTGGCAATCAATCTGTTCGGCTTTCGAGTTGTTGAAGTTCCTGTGCGTTGGGCGCATCAGGAGGGGTCGAAAGTGGTTTTTCTTCGCGACGCCTTCCGGATGGCGAAAACGCTCTTCAAGATACGCATGACGAACTACGGCACGCCCGAATCCTCTTCCGCCTCCATCAAACTGCACCCAAGATGAATACTCTCGAATACGAACGCATGTATCGACTGGAAGACTCCTATTGGTGGTTTGTGGCGCGTCACAGACTCACCGAGTCGATCCTGACGAGTCTTTTCGGATTGCCTGCCGGAGAACAATCCGGTCTGACTTTTCTGGACATAGGTTGCGGAACCGGGGCGATGTCAGCGCGACTTGCGAAGCGCGGAAAAGTGGTTTCCGCCGACTTCTCGTCGTTGGCGCTGGATTTTTCAAAGCGACGCGGATTGAAGAATCTGGTAGCCGCGGATGCAATGAATCTCCCTTTTGCGGACAATTCTTTTGATGCGCTCGTTGCGATGGACATCCTGGAGCATTTGCCTGACGATTGCGCCGCTATGTCGGAGTTTCACCGCGTTTTGAAGCCTGGCGGAAAGGTCATCGCGTCCGTTCCCGCCGACCCGCACCTGTGGAGCGAGCACGATGTCGCTCTGATGCACCACCGTCGATATCATCGTAAAGAGTACGGAGATCGGTTCATCAGAGCCGGATTCGCGCTTGATAAACTTTCGCACACCATGACCCTGCTCTACCCTATCGTAGCTCTCCAACGAAGATTGAACGCACGCAAACCTCAGAGTGAACGTCCGCAAGCTGCGATGCCTATGTTCCCGCGCCCTATCAACTCCGCCCTGATTAATCTTCTTGGACTGGAGAATGCTCTTGCACGGCGTTTGAACTTCCCTTTCGGAGTTACGATCCTCTGTGTTGCGACCAAAAAATAGCGAGTTATTGGAAAACATAAAAAAGCATCCCCTTTCATTTGAGAAGGGGATGCTTTTTTGTCGCTTCTTTTTCAAGACGATGCGCAAGGCGGATCGTCATTGCGAATAAGCGTGCAACTACTGTTTTCCGGGATCGCCGTAC
>JAYVOT010000286.1:0-2100 GCA_043757795.1 Chthonomonadaceae bacterium
CGCTGTCCTTTTGCAGTTTCAATTTGAGGATTCAGGAAGGGTTAGGCAAAATATGTGGCAGAGATTTACTGAGCGGGCGAGAAGAGTCGTCTTCTTCGCACAGGAGGAAGCTGGAAGGCTTGGCGAAAGCTACGTCTCGACTGAGCATCTTCTTCTTGGGCTTGTGAGAGAAAACGACAGCGTTGCGGCTCGCATTCTGGAAAGAATGGGAGTCTCTCTCGGGCGAATCCGTAGCGAAATCGAGCGACAAGTCCAAAGAGGCGACGGTCGACAGGGCCAAGATATGCAGTTGACCCCGCGAGCTAAAAGAGTGATCGATCTAGCATACGATGAAGCTCGCCAACTCTCTAATAACTACATCGGAACGGAACACCTTCTACTCGGCCTAATTCGCGAAGGCGAAGGCCTTGCGGGACGTGTTCTTGCGAAACTTGGCGTGGAACTCGAACGTTCTCGTCGCGAAGTGGTCGCTCTTCATGATAGCGATAGCGGAATGCCAGTCAACAAACATCAGAGCAAAACCTCTCGCACCCCTACTCTAGACGAGTTCGGACGCGACTTAACTGAGCTTGCACGCAACGACAAACTCGATCCCGTCGTAGGAAGACAGACTGAGATTGAGAGAGTCATCCAGATCCTCAGCCGACGAACAAAAAACAATCCTGTCCTGCTTGGCGAACCCGGAGTAGGTAAAACCGCCATTGCGGAAGGTCTCGCACAGAGAATCGTTCAGGGAGATATCCCGGACACTCTCAAAGACAGACGAATCGTTTCTCTAGACCTTGCAGGTCTGGTGGCGGGAACCAAGTATCGAGGCGAGTTCGAAGAGCGAATGAAGCGCGTGATGGAAGAAGTTCGCAAGGCGCAAGGCGAGGTCGTGTTGTTCGTAGACGAACTGCATACCCTTGTTGGCGCCGGAGCTGCCGAAGGAGCTATCGACGCCTCCAACATCATGAAGCCGGCGTTGGCAAGAGGCGAACTGCAGTGCATCGGAGCGACAACGCTTGACGAATTCAGAAAGTATATTGAGAAAGACGCAGCGCTTCAAAGACGATTTCAGCCGGTGAAAGTTAGCGAGCCGAGCAAGGAAGAAGCAGTGGAGATTCTAAAGGGTCTGCGCGAGCGATATGAAATCCATCATAAAGTCAAGATTACGAATGAAGCTCTCATAGCGGCTTGCGAGCTTGCTGATCGATATATCACGGACAGATTTTTGCCGGACAAAGCGATCGATTTGATTGACGAAGCCTCCAGCAGAGTACGACTTCAATACGCCTTGCCGCCCGCAGAACTAAGAAAAGCGAAGCAGAAACTAACTCAGGTGAGGAAAGAGATCGATGCTGTGGTCTCCAACAGTCGCTATGACACCTCTTCCACGCGCGAGTTGCAAGATCAGGAAGAGAACATTCGAGAGAAGATCAACGAATTGGAGCTTGAATGGAACAGCAAACGCGAGAGCATGACCCGCATTGTCGGCGAAGACGATGTGGCGCAGATCGTGCAGAGTTGGACGGGCATTCCCGTTAAAAGGCTTGTCGAGGCGGAGATGCAGAAGTTGCTCCGAATGGAAGACGAGTTGCACAGAAGAATCATCGGTCAGCACGAAGCCATTGTCGCAGTCAGCAAGGCGGTTCGACGCGCCCGCTCAGGAATGAAAGACCCGAAACGCCCGATGGGCACTTTCATCTTTATCGGCCCGACTGGAACCGGAAAAACGGAACTGGCTCGCGCCCTCGCCCACTTCCTGTTCGACACTGAGAACAACCTTATCCGCATCGATATGAGCGAATACTCCGAGCGCTTCAACGTAAGCAGGCTTGTCGGCGCGCCTCCCGGATATGTGGGTTACGATGAGGGCGGACAGTTGACGGAAGCGGTTCGCCGAAACCCGTACTCTGTCGTTCTTCTCGATGAGATCGAAAAAGCGCATCCGGAAGTCTTCAACCTGCTCTTGCAAGTGATGGAAGACGGCAGACTGACCGACTCACAGGGGCGAGTGATCGACTTTAAGAACACCGTCATCATCATGACCTCTAATATCGCGGCGACGAAAATCAACCCGACGGAACGAGGCATGGGAATTAGAGACGATATTACGCG
>JAYVOT010000287.1:0-7674 GCA_043757795.1 Chthonomonadaceae bacterium
TCTGGAAACGCGGGAAGGGAAGGCTTTCGACCTCATTTCCTTTCTTTCAAAGCTTCCGGAAGGAGCCACGGCCGATTGGGAAGTGCAGACAAAGCCTACTGCAAGTCATCCGGCAGTGGCAGATCGGGTCGTTGCGATGCGCAAATCTGAAACAGACACCGAGAAAGCGATCATCACCGCCAGGAAAGCCGCTCGAAAAAAAAAGCATGAAATATAGGAAGAGACTCTGAATGCCTGCGGGTTCATTTTTCTCTTCACCACCCTTGATAGGTCGGAAGCCGACTCGAAAACGCTTCTAGCTCTCCACCGTTTTCTCTGGCAGATCGAGATGGCGTTTAAATTTCTCAAAAGCCAGTTGCATCTGGATCATGTCCGCGCTCATGACCCCTTATCGGTTCAAAGTTACCTGCTTTGCAAGGCGCACGGAGCGTTGTTGATAGAAGATATGATTTCGGGTTGGGTCTCATTGACTCCTCAGGATCATGACGATGACTACTCGATAAACAAGTTTGGCGTTTAGACAAATATATAGCAGCCAAATTAATTTCCCTCACTACATTTAGTGATTTTTCAATGTGATCAGCCTACACTCTGTTAGTAAGATGTCGAATAAGTCCATTCAGTGTTCATTTTGTGATACCGTCGTAGCAAAAAAAAGCACGATTTACTAAATATGAACTGATTCATTAAATTGTCACTGCATGTAGCGTGTCATTTTGTCTAAACGCCAATAAACAAGTGCGTTGGTGTACGATGTCACCAAAGAGCCTCCAGAACCCTTAAGTTAACTCATATGCCCCGGCTCCTCTCCTGAGCGTTAGACCCTCACGAAGAGAGGGGAGGCGTAGGGTTGCGAAGCGTCACGACGGGCTAGCCCTTTGCAAATGCGCCCCCGGTGGAAGCGTTTTTTGGACATAGCTATGCTGGACCTTCAAACTTGACGTAAATAGATTGGTTTTTGAGATCCCGGAATCTCGCGTCCACAGGACGCCCATTTTGATACCGGGTGTTTTCAACACCCTGATATTTCGTCTTACGGAGTGCGTAACATGAGATCCTAAATCTCTTCAAATCCGCTTAAGTCAACGCGTATGGGGAAAAGCGGCTGAGTGCGCTTCGGGTTAAAACGGGTATGTAGGTACAAAGCGACGATGAGTTGAAACTCGTCGTCGTTTGTTTCCGTATGAAATGTATCGAAACCGCCGAATTACGACCTTCGCAACTTAAGCCTGCCGGGCAGAGTTGCATTCCCCCGACTCTTTGTCAAAAGTCGATACCACCCCGCTTTTCGAACTGTCAGTCCTTTCGCGCCATGCATTCGCAGAGAAGCGGGGTTCGCAAGACAGCGCCACTGAGAGAGCGAGCCTGCGGGAGTGAACGACCACTCGCCTGCAGGAAGATAAAGCATGGTGGAACTTTCAACGCTTCCGTCAGTATTAGAAGCAAGTTTCAAAACGTACTCCTCATCGTGCGTGAGAGCCGTGAAAAAACCTTGCAAGAAGTCCGTAGAGCGAGGAAATTTCCCTGGAATCGGGTTTCGAGTCTCGGACATGGAATAGAGCAACATTCGACTGCCGTAGAAAGTATCGATATAGAGCGCCAGACCTACGTAGCAGTCCATCCCGGCGCTGTCTCGTCTCGCTATTAAGGCAGTGTCTACTCCTTCGCGCATGACTCGCCGCTCAAGAGGTGCGACTTGATTCTCGATAAAATTCGATAGCGCCGTCGTCGAGGCGAAGGGAACATCCGCCTCTTTCAAAGTTCGCGACTGCAACTCTTCTTGAATCCATTTGATGAACAGTTTTTCGCCGAGCAAACCGTTTCCCCACTCCTCCGGCGAAGTGAACCCGGAGATTCCCGGCAACGCATAGTGTCCGTACTCGTGGCAAATTTCGCGCATCCACTCTATCGGATTTCTCTCTGTGGAGACATTGTGGAGATAAATCTGGTTTTGGAACTGCTCTCCGCCCACATCCGCGGAGACTCCCGGAGATCGCGCCCCGGTAACCCACACGTTCACTGTCTTCAAACTCGCCGGGTGATCCGTCCCGAAACGCGATCGTCGCTCGTTGCAAAGCAGTAGCAGGAGCCTTGCCACTTTTCTGACGAAAGGCAAGCCATCGCGATCCGGGCAACAGACGACAAACCTGCGCTCGTAGTTCGTTTCTCCCAATTTTCCGTCGTCCGGTATGGCGATATAGACATGGCAGGCGACGCGGTAGGGCTGAGAGTACTTCTCGTCTCGATAGTTTGAGGCGGCGCGCGGAATTAGCAAAAGACCGGGAAACGCTCCGCCGACGATTTCGCTATCGGACTCCATAAAACGAATATCCGACTTTGCCACCTGAGAAGGGAGAGATGAATCGGCATGAGAAAGTATTGGGATCGCAAAACTAAAACAGATCAATAAAATGGCGAACAACCTGGCAAAACACTTCATTTACGACGCTTTCTAAGGAGAATAGGAGGAGTGAAAGTTTCAAGATTATCAAAAAAGAGTGAGACACATATATAATACGATGTAAATCGCAATTGTGCGCGAATCTATGGAAACTGATTGTTTTCGTCCAAATTTGAACCTGGAATCGAACTTTCGGAATAGCGGACTATCGCCAGAGGGAGAAAAGGACGCAATCGGAATAAGTCTTTAGAAAAGTGAGCGAATCCAATGTCGGAAGAAAAAAAGAAAAATTGGTTTGAAAAGAACCAAGAACTCGGAAATCGTGCGAGAGAGCTAACACGAAGATTGAAAGAAGGAGACTCAGGCAAACTTAAAGAGAATCTGAATGAGCTGAAGGCATTGAGATACGCGAGCTATTGGCATCTAACGCCACAAAACGCCTACAACCGCCGCAAGAGCAAGAATGCCCGGAATAGGAATTCGCCGGGTTAGCGCCAACAGCACGGTTCCCAGAGTGACGGCAACGCTCTTGAAACTCATATCGCCGTGCCGGAAAAGATCGAGGAGTACGACGACGAACACCCCGATGGTCGCGAGGCTCAAGCCTCGAACGAAGCCTTCTACCGCCGGGTGACTCTCCACCCGGCGATAGAGCTTGTCGAGGAGAAGAACAAGGAGAGGCGGCAACAGGATGGCCGATAGCGCAAACAGCGAGCCTCGAACGCCTCCGATGAGAAATCCGAGACTGACTGGCCAGAGTCCGTTGGGGCCCGGAGCCAACTGCCCCACCGCCAACGCCTCTACGAACTGGCGCTCGGTCGCCCAATGTTGCGGGACGAGGTCGCTGTGCAGGCTTGGAACGTTGCCCATTCCGCTCATCGAGAAAACAGACGCTTTGAGGACTAGGGCAAAGAGGACGAATGGGTTCACTCTGGCGCCTCTTCCTTCCTTTTCACTGTTTGCCGCCACTGAAACAGTCCACTCGCGCAACCCGCGATGAGAAGGATCAGAATGACGGGCGGCTTCAAAAAAGCGGCGCAGATTCCGCTCAAAAGCAGAATTCCGAGAGCAGCCCAAAGCTGACTGCGCCCTCCTTTACAGCTCGTTTTCAGCGTTCCCGCAGCCATATCGAACGCTGTGAACAACCCAAGTCCGATCGTCGCCGGGACGACTCCCTTCAAAGCGCTTGCGATGACCGGAACTCCCTGAATTTGCGTGTAGAAAGCGGTGATTACAATTGTGATGCAGGCGCTTGGAAGGATAAGACCTGCAAGTGAAACGAAAATTCCAGGCGCTCCGGCGGCGCGTTTTCCCAAAAGGATTGTAAGGGCTAAAATATTCATGCCCGGAGTGATGCGAGAAAGCGAATTATCCTTCAGAAACTCCTCCTCCGTCACCCATTCAAAACGTTCTACCGCCGCATTTCGTATAAGCGCGAACGTCGCGACTCCTCCTCCGAACGACTGCGCCCCAAGCGTCAGCCAGACTAAGAAGAGACGCCAGAGTGAGAGTTTTGAAGTCGGTGAGTGCAAGTAGAATCCTTTGTTGCCGTCTCTCCTATTTGCACGACGGGCAAACCCTTTACCAGAGCGCGCGAGGCGGGAGTTCACTTCGGGCAAGCATGGGAAAGGACGCAACCTTTTAAGCAGTCCCGTCCGGCAAGCCCTTTTCAAATGAGTTTACGGCGGGAAAGCGCTTCGCCCTTCTCAAAATTTGCTGCAAAAGCATCAAGCTCGGAAATTAAGAATTCCTGTCGGAACCTACTCTCTACCCTCTCGTTCTCGGAGCGGCAGCGATCACCTCTTCCGATGCGAAGGATTTGTACTTCTCGAAGTTCTCGACGAAGAGTTTTGCGAGATGAGCCGCTTGTTTGTCATAGGCGAGGCGATCCCCCCAGGAGTTGCGAGGCGTGAGAATTTCCTGAGGAACTTCGGGAACCTCTATGGGAATCCACAGTCCGAAAACAGGCTCCCGCACAAATTCAGTCTCATCCAGCGCGCCCTCTATTGCCGCGTTCAGCATAGTCCGGGTGTGCGCGAGGCTCATGCGCTTTCCTATCCCGTATGCTCCGCCGCTCCAACCGGTATTCACCAGCCAGATGGCAGAGCCGTGCGCCTCCAGCTTTTTTCCTAGCAATTCCGCATATTCCGTGGGGTGCAGAGGGAGAAAGGGCTGTCCGAAGCAGGAGCTGAAAGTGGCTTGCGGCTCGTCTCCCATTCCGCGTTCCGTTCCGGCAACTTTTGCAGTGTAGCCGCTGAGGAAATGAAATTTCGCCTGCGCGGGAGTGAGGCGACTGATGGGAGGCAAGACTCCGAAAGCGTCGGCCGTCAAGAAAACGACGTTTTTTGGATGATTCCCTACCCCTGGAATTCTTGCGTTGGGGATGTAGGCGACAGGATAGGCGGCGCGGGTGTTCTCAGTCAACTCGGCGCTGTCATAGTCCAACTCTCGCGTCTCCGGGTTCATGACTACGTTCTCAAGCACGGATCCGTACTTTACCGCCTCCCAGATTTGCGGCTCGGACTCCTGCTTTAGCCGAATGCACTTCGCGTAACAACCTCCTTCGAAATTGAAGACGCCCTCGTCGCTCCACCCATGTTCGTCATCCCCGATTAGATCGCGATGCGGGTCTGCCGAGAGAGTGGTCTTGCCCGTTCCGCTCAGTCCGAAAAAGAGCGCTGTGTCGCCGTGATGCGTTCCAATATTCGCCGAGCAGTGCATCGGGAAGACGCCCGTTTGCGGCAGGAAGTAGTTCAAAAGCGTGAAGACGCTCTTTTTGATCTCGCCCGCATACTCCGTCCCGCCAATGAGAACGAGGCGCCTGGCAAGATGGATCGCAATGAAGGTTTCGGAATGAGTTCCGTCTTCCGCAGGAACGGATTTGCAACCGGGAGCCGCGATGAGAGTAAAGCCGGACTCCTCTCTTCTGGCTTCCGCTTCGCTCGCGGCGCCTGTCATGAGGTCGCCGCGCATGAGTAGCTGTTTCGCGAAAAGACTGTGCCATGCAAACTCCGTAATAACTTGCACCGGAAGGGTATAGCGAATATCCGCCCCGCCGTAGAGGTCTTGCAAGTAAATCTCTTTTCCCTCAAGATGTTGCGACACACGCTCGAAAAGACGATCAAAGGAGTCTTCGGAAAGCGGCTGATTGACAGGTCCCCACCAAATTTTCCCTTTTGAAAGAGGCTCTTCCACGAAATATTTGTCTTTTGGGGAGCGCCCGGTGAATTTTCCAGTGAGGACGACAAGCGATCCGTTGTTCGCGAGCGTCCCTTCTCCCTTGAGAATCGCGCGTTCTAAGAGGACGGATGCGGGAAGATTTCGGTTGACTTTTATGGCGCTTTCGAGGATAGCGAGTACGCCGGCGGAATCGGGTTTGCGAGTGATGCTCATCAAATGTTTCAAAGCCCTTTCAGGTTAATCGGAGCGTTGAAGTAGTGTACCGCAGAAGGGGTTCGGAAGAGAAGAAAATTCAATTTTTGTCTCAGGGCAATCGCATTAGAGATTCTAGAATTTATTTTTAAGGTACATTGGAGGACATTCCTATCGATTTCGATGGAGAAATATAACCAAGAAGACTACGCACATGGATGTGATGCGCTTGACCTCTATTTTCGGAACAGTCCCAGACTTTCGCACCGGCAATGCCAAGTAATACCCGAAGAAGTTGAAATGCGATTGCCCTGTTGCGGCGGACATAAGGTTTGACAAACAGAGGAGGAAGGGTAAAATGTTCATGGGTTTCCTTGCCTCTCAATGTGATTTTGAGCAAATTACAATTCGTGACTGAAAGCCATATTTACTTGTTCTTACACGAAGTATTTTTGGCGAAGGTATTGAGATATACATAACAATACCTTCGGTTATTGTGCCAGACTCATATATACGCTCAGGTTGAAATATACTAGAAGTGGAGATCATTCGATTATTCTAAGTTTTTAAGAATTGTGGGGCAACCAGGTAGGTACGTATTACCGTTAAACTTTATTAACCATTCACTCGACTGACCTGGAGGATATACTTGAATTCCACTCTCCCAGAATATTATACAAGGTGGTACATCTCCTATATAATCCGGAATAAGCAATTCTAATTTATGCCCTGGCGACATAATAATTTCTTCACATGATAATTCTAGTGATATTGATATATCGTGATCAGAGCTATTATCAAACAAACAATAGGTTGTATAAACACTTGCTTTCAATAGAAAAGTTCCATTACATAATATCTCATCATTTCCGAAGTGTTCCGAACTATTTTTCAAAAAGCGACTCTTTTGCATCTAAATTTACAAATAATTATGTTAATAAGATGAAAAGAGACGCTGATCACTACTCCTTTATTTATTCCTTTCAAATATTTTCAGTCTGCGGGCTATTTCATACATCAATTTTGACCTTTCAATCGGCGTATTTTCTGGATTCTCTGGATGCATTTTCTGCATGTACTCACCCATCCTCCAGTGAAAATCCGCCCACTGACGGGCTTAATGTGAAGTTAAGCCGGAGTCATGCATTTTATTTATATACTCGGAAGTAATTTCTTTGCCGAGCTTAATTGCGCCTGCCGCTTTAGATCCCCAACCTATTATTTTTCCAAAAGCGCTAGTCCACGGGCCAGTTTTTGGAAGCAATTTAACTATGTCGCCTACTGGCTTTGCAGGAAATACAGGTTTTGGGCCAGCGCCTGCAGCTTCCTCAGCTATGGATGCTACTTCAGCAGCGCCATGAGGAGTAGTTGGGCTACTCAAAGGAGGGGCGAGCCCACTCGGATCAATCGCCTTTAGCGGGTTATTATCACAGTAAGCGTACCAGTTATCTCCCGCCTGAATCGGGTCTTCAGAGATGAACCGCCCCACGCTTGCGTCATAGTACCGGTGTCCGAGCAACATCAACCCGCTGTCAGCATCCGTCTGATACTGCGCGCCGCGTAGAATGCTTTTCCTCAAACCTTCGGGTGATCCGTTTCGACGCCGAAAGTCCCATCCGAAAGCGCGGCGATTCGGAAGTCTCCGAAGAGGATCGGCTCGACAGCGACGAGGCAGAGGTAAGCGCGAAAAGCTAACTCTCGAATCTCCGTTTCCGCGTGGGGGTTGGCTCGCATTGCGAGGATATGTCGCAAGGCGCGAACGTTCGCGGTCACGACGATGGGAGCCTCCGTTTCGTTCGGGAGCAGGCTGCGCGCCGCCTGTTGCACCTTTTTGCGAAGGTCGGTCCTGGCATCAGCAGAGAGAATCCCCGAGCCCGACTTCTGTTGGGCGAGCAGTCTTT
>JAYVOT010000288.1:0-2099 GCA_043757795.1 Chthonomonadaceae bacterium
TACTTCATACTCTTTCGGCTGACGACTCGCTATCCCGTATTCCTCATAAACTTTTGCCTTCAGGCTAGCAGGAACGTTCCTCACCGTTTTCGTGTAGCCGGCCGTACAGATGTCGTCTGCTGTCACATCCAGCGTATCGCCGGGCGTCAGCGTTCGACTTGGCAGAATAGGCGGGCTTGAACCCCTCTGAGCGAGACCGGAAGAGGCTAACGCCAGTACCAGACCTGAAATAGCGATCAGTTTTCGAACCATTTTGATAACTCCTTTTGAAACTTCGCGCAAGCCAACGTATTAATTGAAAGTGAAACATATATTAGCTTCAATGTCGCGTTTGCGTGCAATTTGACACAACATAATAATGCAGACAAATATACACTATTTTGTTGCAGGTTGTCAACTTTTGTCAGCATTGACGAGTCTCGTCCGCCGCTCATCTCTCGACACGGTAGCAACGATTACACGACCTCATCTATTCTTTCAACTACAAAAATCTTGATGTTTGCAAAGATATGCGTACGAATTTTGACGAAACTAGAATAAATTCCGGGTAAAGAATGTGACATTTTTATATATTGGAGTCACATTTTTTTCATACGGAAAGGCGAAGATTCGCTCACTATCTCTTTCCCGGAGGTTTGCACGTTTGCGAACCGATCGTTTTGCCTCTCAAACTTTGCGTTTTGCCGGAAATCGCAACTGCTTCACGCCTGAATTCCCGAATCATGTTGCACTGAATCTCCGACACGATCTTGCGAATGAGACTTTCAACGCTGTCACAATGACTCTCCTTTTCCGTTGAAGTTGTCAGTCGTCTGTGCATTGACCGCTTTTCACCGCGACTCAAAACGATGATAAACGCCCTCTGCTCTCTTGTGCAATTTGCGTTAACAAAACTTTGACCTCATCGGGACCTCCTATCGGAAACATAGGTTGGAAAGTGAAGTAAATATGACCCCTATCGAATTGCAAAATTATTGGCGCAGACACAAACATTTGTCCGATACGAGCGCAAGAAACTGCCTTATCACCCATTTCGCCTACCTCGTGAAGATTACTGCCGGAAGAGTCGTTAGCAATATGCCTGCGAGCATGGAGCGAGACGACCTCGTCAGCGCAGGTATCGTCGGGCTAATCAAAGCGGTAGACCAATTTGATCTCACAAGGCAGGTCAAATTCGAGACCTACGCGATCGCTTTGATTCGCGGCGCGATTTTAGACACCCTGCGACAAGACGATTGGGTCCCGCGCTCAACGCGCGAGCGCCTGAAAGCCGTTGAACAGACTTACAGGCGTTTGGAATCCGAACACGGCAGACCTGCCACGGATGATGAAGCGGCAAAAGCGATGAACATCGAGACCGATGAACTGCACAAACTTCTTTTTGAAGGAGGCAGAACATCCGTTCTCTCGCTTGACGACATCCTCTGTCGGGGAGACGGGGGAGAGAAAACCCCGTTGCTCGAAATGATTTTCGATACAGGTTCTCCTCCTTCCTTGGAAGTGGAGCTGACAGAGCGCAGGCGTACCCTTGTTCATGCGGTGGATCGTCTTCCGGAGCGAGAAAATCTTATCATAGCGCTCTACTATTACGAGGGTCTTACTTTTAGAGAGGTTGCAAGCATCCTCAAAATATCGGAAGCGCGAGTCTATCAACTGCATACGCAAGCGGTCGTGCGTCTTCGCAGCTACTTGAAACAAGACACGGAACTTTTTCACTAACTTGGCGAGGCTCTCCCTCAAGACCGACAAGGAATAAAATTGAAATTGAGTCTCGCTCTCCAAGTTTCAACAGCCTGGCATTGCGAACTGTCTCGACGGCAGAGCCTTTTCGCAATAGCGCCGCGGACGGGCAGGCATTTTTTTGGCAAAAACCGGAAGGAAGCTCATATTTCTCCAGAGTCGCGTCGATTAGAGCCGCTTTCCGATTGCGCCATCTGCGGAAAACATTTCACCTACGCTAAAACTTTATGCAACTCCAATCCTTTTAGCAAATCTAGAGGCCTGTCGGAGAGAAGTGCTTTTGAACAAAAAACGCTTGTTTTGTGTCAATTTTGGCAATTCTAGCTCGGATTCAGACTGAACAATCACAAAACGGCAAT
>JAYVOT010000289.1:0-2098 GCA_043757795.1 Chthonomonadaceae bacterium
AGTTTCTATCGTACTAACCCTGAGGGCGCTTTGATCGCGCTACGATTGTTGCGAGACCCGACGATCCTTCTTTCATATCTGTTGGAAAACGGACGCAGCGTGGTTGCAGGAAGACTCGCGGGCGCGTTTCGACATATTGGAGACGACGGCGCCGCCGACCGAATTCGAAATGCCATGCTGAGCGCCGGTTACGACTTTCGCGAGAGCGATCCCTTCAAAAGCCCGATCGCGGGTTTCTCCGGCATCCTCAGACCTATTTCGCCCTACGTTGCCCGGCTTCAGAGCCTGTGGACTTCCATGCGCGATGACGTGGTTGCGATCTTTCCTCCCTCGCCTGGGAACGTCCGCCAACCTGACGCTTATTTGGCGCATGTGGATGAAATCTACGTTCAAGACGCCTATCACTCGCTTTCAATCGAAGGCTATCAAGTTACGCCTGAGTTGATTGAGAGGGTACGAAGCGGTTTTCAAGAGCGAGACGACGATCCTGCGGAGCAACAAACGAGGGCGGCTCTGGCGGCTCGCGGCTATTATGAGGCGTTTCAGTCCGTAAAAACGACCATCAGCAAAACGTTTCAAGGAGAAGAGACGGTCGCTCTCCTGCAACGAGCGCATCACGAATGGCATCAGGCTCTATTCGCTCCCTCGGTGCGGGCGGGTCTGCTGAAGCCATCTTCGCTTGCCGGTTATCGTCAGAATCCGGTGTTCATCAGCGGTTCGCGGCATGTACCCTTGCCGCATCACGCTCTGCCGGACGCTATGCACGCCCTCTTCGAACTGATTGCACAGGAGGCGAACCCCGCCGTTCGAGCCGTGTTGGGACATTTTCTGTTCGTTTTTATTCATCCCTACTCCGACGGAAACGGACGGGTTGGGCGGTTCTTGATGAATTTTCTGTTTGCAAGCGGCGGCTATCCCTGGACAATCATTCACCTTGAGAATCGAAGGCGCTACATGGAAGCTCTTGAGGAAGCCTCCGTGAACGGAAACATCAAGCCCTTCACTGACTTCGTCCTCGCTGAAATGAACGTCGGCATTCCAATCCTTTCGGAGATTCACGATGAAACCCTTGAGTCTGAATAAGAAAAACGCTTTTTGGAAGATTGGAATCTGCGCTCTTGCGCTGGTCGCCACCGCGGGATTCTGGTGGACGCGCCCGCCTTCGGCTCTAGAACGCGCAACGAAAATCGTCACTGTGCCGGAGTGGCGCGGAGGTAAATCCAGTTCTCCTGGAGGCTATTCCTGGGTTGTGAATGGCGATCTTTTGACTTTTACGTTGGATGAGAAAGGCGGCGCAACAATATTTCAACACTCATCGGGGACGTCTCGATTAATGTGTAAGCTGAAAAATAATCAGGATGCATTGATCTCAAAATTGGAACAGCTTGCTGCACAGGGCGATTGGGTTGAGGAGATTTCTAATGAAAGCAGCACGAATTTTTTGAAAGTTCGTCGAATCAAAGACGGATTTACACGAACATATCGGCTTGCTCCTTCTGGAAAGTCTGATTCTAAAGTTAACATACGACCGTTCTGGTCGTTAGACAAAAAGACCCTTTACTATATCGACTCTGGCGGAACGAAACTGCATCGTCTCAAACCGGATATTGACTCGAATGAGACGTTTCCAGTTGAAACGCTCTCCTCCACTCTCTCTCTCTCTCTCTCAGGACAACGATTGCGAGGCGTTGGGGATGACAAAATCCGGACATATGGTTACTCTGAAGTTTTTTTACGCTGCAAAACACGTGAGAAGCATGTTTGCAGATCCGGATCGCATCGAAGTGATTGTAGCAGGTCTTGGAGCGGAAAAGAGCTTCTTGCAAACCAATTCCATTGAATTGACTCAAAACCAAAACGAGATGAATTTGTCCGTTCTGAAGATATCCCCGAAGGGAGACAAAATTTTTCCGGGAGTGAGTTCCCTACGCCGCAATCCCCTGATTACCTGGCTTCACGAGCGCATTTCCTTAATTCCGGATGGAAACTACGGCGTCGAACAGGGGTGGGTGATGAATCTCGACGGGAGCGGGAAACATCTCATTGGAGAATTCACAGTTTCAATGGAGGAGGGAAAGGAACGTCCCTGGATTGTCGA
>JAYVOT010000290.1:0-2097 GCA_043757795.1 Chthonomonadaceae bacterium
TGGGCGCGGGCGAGATACTGCTCACCAGCATGGACAGAGACGGCACGCAGATCGGCTATGATCTTGAACTTACCTTTGCAGTCGCAACGCGAGTCGGGATTCCAGTCATCGCCTCCGGGGGCGCTGGAATTCCTCATCATTGCCTGGAAGCCGTCACGCTTGGTGGAGCGGACGCCGCTTTGATCGCCTCAATGGTGCATGACGGTCAATATTCTATCGCTGAAATAAAAAATTATATGAATGAAAACGGAGTTTGCGTGAGGCAGGCTGTGTGAGATAAGGAGCGTGGACAATGCAGATACCTTTAGGATTGAAATTCGACGAGAAAGGGCTGATTCCCGCAGTCGTGCAAGATGCGGTGAATGGCGAAGTTCTAATGGTGGGATATATGAACTTGCAGGCGGTCGAAGCGACAATATTGACAAAGCGAGTGACTTTCTGGAGTCGGTCAAAGCAAAAGTTTTGGATTAAGGGTGAAACTTCCGGCAATGTACAACACGTTATGGGACTCTATGTCGATTGCGATCAGGATTGCTTGCTTGTGAAGGTCGAGCAGGTTGGAGCGGCATGTCACGAAGGGTATCGAAGCTGTTTTTATCGTGAAGTCTCCGAGAATGGTGAAAAACTTGAATTGATTGCAGAACCTTTAATGAAATCCTACTGAGATACGTACAATAGTAATGGAGACTGTTTGGAATTGAAAAAATCGCTTCGCGTGTTGAGAGGGATGTTGAATAAAACCTACGTCTGGAATTGAGAAACCCGCTTATGCGGGTTGAAAACCTCACCTCAACTCCTTTCCCTGCCGCTCGTTGCCGCTCTCAAGATTGCGAGACAACGAAACCAGACATGTTTCGTCGAGTTTTAAGGTCGGGCGTATCAATGTCCAAAAAACACTTCCGCCGAGGGCGCATTTGCAAAGCGGCTCTGCCCGATGTGACGATTCGCATCCCTCCTACTCCCCCTTCTCCCGAAGCGTGGGAGAAGGGGGTCGGGGGGATGAGGGCTTCTCCCGCAGCGCGGGAGAAAGGGGTTGGGAGGATGAGGGCTTCCCGCCGAAGGCGCTATAGCGAAAAAGCTCTGCCCGTCGTGACGCCTACGGCGTTTCTCACGTCCGGAGAACGCCCGTTCATTTGCCGGGTGTTTTCAACACACGAATTTGTTGGTTGCGTAACATGACTTCTTAATTCCAGTGGCGAAATTCAGTCCGTTCGCTCCAATGAAATACTGAATTTTAGCGTCGTACTTCAAATATTCCGACCTAAAATGCCTGGGTTACGTATGGTTGCAAAGGTTCCGAAATGTCATCACTAAATATAGGAGAGTAGCTTAATGTCTGCTATTAAACGAATATCCTCCCCCTTGAATGCTTTTTTGTTCGCTGCAGGAGGCTTCGGCATCCTGGGAACCGCTAATTTCGCACCTCGCGCCCAAGCAGTCCCTCCACGCTATTCCGACATTCTTCCCCTGAGTCAGGTTAAACCGGGCATGACAGGCTATGGGCTGACGACGTTTCAAGGAACCACTATCTCTCGCTTCAAAGTGACAGTGATCGGAATCGTCAAGAATGCGAACTCCGGTCATGATTTGATCCTTGTCAGGATGCAGGGCGGTCCAATCACCCAACGAGGCGCGAACCTGATACACGGAATGAGCGGCAGCCCGATCTACCTGAACGGGAAAATCGCAGGCGCTTTTTCGATGGGCGAAAACTTCCCTAAAGAGCCGATCGGTTCGGTGACGCCTATCGAAGACATGCTGGAGGCTTGGGACCCTGATATTCCGCAGAATCCTGATTTCTTTAAACTTCCGGAGAAACTGCTTGGCGTTCCGAAAAAAACTATCGGGCTAAACTCCGACAACCTCCCGACAACGATAACGCTCCCGAATCCCCTCAAAATCGGAAATCGGACGATCTCAAAGCTGACTCTGAATGCCCCCCCGAACTCGAAAGAGAATTCTACTCGCGGCGAAGCCGTCCTCCATCGCGCTACCAGTTTCATGACAGTTGGCGGCGTCTCCGATAAAAACAGACAGTGGTTCCAAAAAGAGTTGGATCGCCGGGGCTTCGCGATGACCCTGCTAAGTTCAGGATCA
>JAYVOT010000291.1:0-2095 GCA_043757795.1 Chthonomonadaceae bacterium
GGAAGGAAGTGATTTTCGATGCGAACGACTCTACAATGCGCCCTCTCTTTACTTGCCGGTTCTCAGCTTTTCCTCAATGCTATTTCCTGTTTAGCGGAAGCCCCGGAGGAGTCCCTGGGAGAATTTCACGCAACTCGCACGAAACGTCATCGCGTTCTGGTTCTCGATAATGAGGCAATCGCGGATTCTTCAATTCTCAAAAGCGAGAGGTTGGAAAAATCGAACTCGGAGTTTACAAACGTCGCTTCGAGAGGGCAAGCGATCATTCGTACAGCTCTTCAATTCAGGGGCGCTCCCTATCGTTTCGGGGGGAATTCGCTTACGAAAGGCATCGATTGCTCAGCGTTCGTTCGAGCCATCTACTTGCAATACGGAATCAACCTGCCAAGAGTTGCTTCCCAACAGTTTCTTCAGGGAATGCCGGTGGAGAAAGATCGGATGATTGCGGGAGATTTAGTGTTTTTTCAAGACACTTACAAAGTTGGAGTGTCGCATGTCGGCTTTTATATTGGAGAGGGAAATTTCGTACACGCATCCGGTAAGGCGAAAGGAGTTTGCGTCAGTTCGTTGGAAGAAGCGAAATATCTCAAGCATTGGGCCGGTGCAAGAAGGATTGAAGCCGGTTCGGAAAAATTCACTCTTCCTGAGGAAAGACCAATTCTTGAGGAGATGAATTCCATCGAAACGATTCAGGACAGTTCGGACGAGCCTTTGTCTTCCAATTCGGAATCTCTCACGCCCCCCGTTCGCGTGAAAGATAGCGAAGACGACTCCTCTGAGATCATTGTGCAAGACTTGCAAAAACTGAAACCTGTCGTCCGCAACAAAAGCTCTCGAAAGAGAATCTCATCCAGGAAAATCGCGTTGAAAAGTCATAAGAGTTCCAGGATCATACAAAAAAAGAAGGACTCAGGCTCTAATCAATCAATAGTAGACATAGGTTCAGATGATACCGAAGGCGAGCGATCAGAGTTCGAAGCGTTTGAAATCCGTCGCGCTGCCAGAAAACGGGCGTCTTTGCACTTGAACTAACAAGGAAGCGTTACCGCTTCCTTCCGCTCATATAAAATGGTTCAAGCCGCTTTAACGCTTCGTCATATATTTTCTCGCCTTCCCCTTTTCCCCGATCTGAACAGTATAGCTCAGGCTGTCCGGCGCTACTGACAGGTGAATGAACTCTCCCTTGCAGTGCGCTTCGTCCTCCGAGTTCGCAATGAAATCATTCGGAGCGTTCACATCTTCATTGGGATTAAGGTTTTTGTGCATCTGATAGATCGCCTTCGTCCCTTTCAAATTTCGCAGCGTCCTCGTGAGATTCGGGTGACCTCCTTTATGCGCCCCATTATTGTAGATGGCGACCGCAGGTTGAAGAGCCGCGACTAGAATTGGATTGTTGCTGATGTTGAGTCCGTGATGCGTCGATTGGTAAACATCGACCGGTCTCGGATTGAACTCTCTCGCCAATTTGTACTCTACATTCCAGGTGAGGTCGCCCAGATCGATGAAACTGAATTTTCCATAGCTGAGAAGAAAGCCCAAGCTCTTCGCGTTGTCGCTCGGATCAGCGGGCATGGGATTCGGATCCTCTGCAGGAATTAGATTATCCCTATTCTCAATACTCGATTTGACTTCCCCTCTAGCGCAAAGGCACATCAATCGCAAAAAATTGACTGATCGGTTGTCGGTTTTCAAAGGAACCAATGCTCCCGGGTTGAGAGTGACGGACTTCCCTCCGGAAGCTGCGTTGTAGGCTGCGATGAGAGTCGGGAAGTTTGCAGGATCGTCAGATTGTGCAACTTCAGGAATTCCCCTATCGAAAAAACGCTTGATGGGCAACAGTTTTGCCAGTTCGCCCGTTCCCCCATAGTGATCGAGATGCCAATGAGTGATGATTAGATTGTCGATCTGTTTGACCCCGGCAAACTTCGCAACCCTTGCGATGCGCTCCGCATCTCTTGTTCCCGGATTTCCATTATCGATCAAGATGGATTCTCCGGAAGGAGTCACAATTAGCGTCGCCGCCCCCCCTTCCGTATCCGCCAAGTAGAGGTTGAGACCTCGATGTTGTTGAGCTTGAGCTGTCGCGGCAATTAAG
>JAYVOT010000292.1:0-2093 GCA_043757795.1 Chthonomonadaceae bacterium
GTCTAGCATCGTAGCGCAAGCGACGCCTCGTTCGTGTCGAGACTGTCCGACTGAACCTGGGTTTATCAAAAATGGGCGTCTTTCAGTCTGTTGGATGGGACGATGGGTTTGACCGAAAGCGATCACATTGAAATTGAAAGCTCCAAGCCGTTCCAATTCGGGACTGTCCGGATAGAGGTAGTCGTCCATCGGACTCCAGGGGCTACCGTGCGCCAGAAGAAAGGTGCGCGTATCCAGTTCGCCCCCCCAGAGGTGCGGCAAGCCGACAAGCCAATCACGGTGAGATTTTTCGATTACCTTGTCAGCAAACTCAATGCCGAATTTGACGGCGTCGGGGGTTTCTCTCGACACGCCCTTCAACAGCGAGGAGTCGTGATTACCCAGAATGCAAATTGGATCGAACGGGCGCAGGAAATCCAAAACTTCGTTTACCTGGCAGTAATAGCCTACGAAATCACCAAGACAGATCACTTGATCCGCTTCTTGAAAGAGGTCTTTCAAGACTATGAGGGCTTCGTAGTTTGCATGGATATCGCTAGTTATGAGAACGCGCATTGTCTAAGGCCTCTGTCGAGCGGGTCTCCGCAAACAAATGTGAGGAAGTCGAGTATGTTTTCTTTACCCCCTAATAATATACCCTCAAATTTTCAGGAATTCGTTTTAAGAGTTGGAAAGTCGAAAGCGACGACATGAAAACGCAAAATAACAATGAGTCCGTGAGAGCGTGGTTCTGAAAAACATCGTTACGCAGTAGCGTAATGGGTACTCAAAGCGCAAAGCAACACAATCGGCATCCTGCGGGCGCTTCCGGGGCTGAAAACGCCCGGCACAAATTTGCAAAGCGGCTCTGCCCGATGTGATGATTCCCAAAGTTGCGGGTTGGATTATCGCCCGAAGGGCTTCCCGCCGAAGGCGCTATAGCGAAGCGGCTCTGCCCGTCGTGACGATACGCAACGATGTAGTGAATAAGGATGCCTTCGGCGTTTCTCACGTCCGGCGAACGTCCATTCATTTGCCGGGTGTTTTCAACGCATGGATTTATTGGTTGCGTAACATGAGTATCTAAGTGCGCAATTCAGGGGTTGATTGAAAGGAGAGGGCAAAATAATCCGAATGCCGGCCAAGTAGCCACCGGCATTCAGATCATAACTGGTAATGTTGCAGACTGGATTACTGTCTAAGCGGACTACATCTAGTCGTGATGTTCCATCTTCTTGGCCGCGGGCGGGAGGAGGACGTTGTCAATCACGTGAATGACGCCGTTGCTCGCCTCGATGTCGGTCTTTACTACCTTGACAGTGTTCTTGCCGAAAAGAGTGACTCCGGTTTTCTTTCCGATTTTAACAGTGAGTTCGCTTCCGCCGGCAGTTTTGACCTTTGTTCCGCTTTTCAGCTTCATCACGTCGTGCGCCAGAATTTTTCCTGGAACGACGTGGAAGAGCAGAATTGATTTCAGCGTTTCTTTGTTCTCAGGCTTTAGCAATGTCGCAAGTATGCCGGGTTTCGACTTTTCAAGCTTCTTGAATGCGTTGTCCGTGGGTGCGAAAACGGTAAATGGTCCTTCGCCTTTCAGGGTCTCCACCAGGTCGGCTGCCTTGAGGGCGGCAACAAGCGTTTTGAAATTCGGAGCGCCGACGGCTATGTCCACGATGTCTTTGTCTTGCGCACGAACAAACGGAGCTGCGGACATCACGAGGGCGAGCATCGCTGCAGGAACGAACGCGGATTTAACGAACAGATTCATTTTATTGTCTCCAAAACATGAAGCATTGTGTCTTAACGACACATTGGATTGTCTATTGAGAGAGGCGCTGATCAGGGTGTCTCAGACCTATTACGCTTGATTACGGGTATTTCGTTCCTGACATATCATTTTGGAATAATATTTGTTGCATCATCGCCGAGGTTAGTTCCGCTCAAAGACTTTCCTCAAATCTTAATGAAGATTTAACGAAACCTTAACCTCCACTTAATGCGTGCGCCCTATACTATTATCAGCGCTCACTCTCCATTAGCGCGATCACCATTTTTTTGTTTTGGAGTCTTTGTAGAAGGGGACTCCGGCCGGACACAGCGTTGTGCCCGGCATTTTT
>JAYVOT010000293.1:0-7640 GCA_043757795.1 Chthonomonadaceae bacterium
CGCAGATCGTGCTGAAGGAGGCGTTCGCCCCGGTTCCGTCTCGCGCTCCCCGCAAAGGACCTCCTGAGGAACAGTACCCTGCCAGAACCTCCGCTTTGCCGTCTCGAAAGAGAAAGAGCGCACCGTGATCGCTATCGGAAACCAACCAATCTTTCCCGAAAGGACAGAGCGCGAGCGGATGTTTCAAGCGAGGAATGGGACCGCCGCCGCCGCCGCCGGGATCCGAACGACTTTCCACGGGGATGTCATGGAATCGCTTCTCCCCGATCCTAATGTCTCCCGACTTTGGAAACGCAATTCCAATGATCTGCTTGTCGTTCGAATTGGCGGGAAGCGAGATCGCAACGGAACTTGCCGGCGATTGCGCATTAATACTTCCGGATACGCGGCCGTCCGTGTCGAGTTTCAACAGCTGATTCGAGGCTGAGTCGGCTATGAGCAAATTCATCGAGACCTTCGACGATAGGTTGTTGACCTTCACTATCGCGACGTTCAAAGGAATCATTGAAGTTGTTCCGTTTATCGGAGTTATAGTCAAAACGGAACCGTTCAGAAGGCGACGAATCGAGCGATTTCCCGTGTCTGCGATATAGATCGCGCCGTCTTCCGCAACCGTGATCCCGCAGGGCGCATTGAACTTCGCTTTCTCACCGTCTGCATTTCCCGCTTCGCCTCCAGCCAGAACGGAGGTCTCCCCGCTCGGAGCGATTCGACGAATTTCGCTGTTGCCGGTATCGCAAACAAGAAGATTGCCGTCCTTGTCCATCGCAAGTCCAGTAGGACGATCAAATCGGGCGGCGTAGCCTTCTCCGTTCGCATCGCCAGGCGCTCTGTCCCCTCCAAAGGTTTCGACGAGCACCTCTTCGCGACCGGGAATGATCGTCTGTCTGTCCGCCTGCCCTGCAGGTCCAGGGCTGAGTTGTTGCAAGGGTTTTCCAGGGGGCTTGGCGACTAGCCCCTTCCACCAGATCGTCTGCACCGCGACCATCGCTCCGACAATTAATAGGAGCGAGACGCCGAAAGGGATATTTTTTTTGCCCATTGTTCCCGTCATGGCAGTCTCATCCTGTGAAGCGAGTTCGAGCCGTTGATGGGAAGCGAGGATTGCAACAAAGCGTCTTGACCTTCCGCGGCGACATAGAAATAACCTTCCGGCTCTTTCACTGCCTCGTGAGAGTCTCCTTTATCGCCCAGTCGCCACAATCGAGGTTGTTGGCTGCCATCGATGTAAATGACGCCGTTCGCTGCGTCGAACATGGAGCCGCCTGCCGGAAGCATGTCCGTCAAAGTTTCAGTTTTCGAAGAAGCGTTTTCAGGCGAATGTTTTATGCGATGAATGCTCGCTATGCTGTAACTTGAGGCGGCTTCCAGGCTGGAGCCAACCAAATAGAGGTCGCCCTGCTTTGCGAGCATGGCGCGTCTTCTCCCTATTTCGCCCGCAATTCTGTCGTATTTTCCAGTTTTCAGGTCTATCCTATAGATCGCCGTGACTCCTATTCCGCCCTCTCTAAAGCAGGAGACGACCGCCTCGCCCTGAGAAACTCCGATGAACTGTTCTCCCATTCGTTCGGGCAGCGTTGCGATGAGATCGGGTTTTGCACCGCTGTTGGTCTTCGTCTCTTCCGGCATGGAAACCAGTTGCAAAGCCCCTTCCAACGTTGGAAAGGGGAGAGCGTCTTTCGCTTTCGGGGGAGAATTCAGCATCCAGAAAACTTTTCCATCGGCGAGCCAAATCCCGTGCGGCTCTCGCTCTCCGCTCCAAATCACGTGTTCATCGGCGGCGTAGAGGTTTTTAATTTTCACTTCCCAGGTCTTGCCAGCCTTTTGCACGCTTGCCAGTTTCTTCTCTCCGACCGCATACCCCGTGATTTCGGCTCCGGCGAAAAGAACTTGAGTCGCCGTGGCTCTGGTTCGAACAAGTTGAGACGTCGATTTTTTGGATGTTTCAAGCCAGTACCATTCTCCATTGCGCCATTCGGAAGCGGAGATAGCATTCGGAGTTCGGTAGAGGAGCGCAGGGGGAGGCAGGGGCGATTCGCGCCAGACAAGTAGACCTACGATCAGGCAAAAGAGCGCGAGCAGGGCGAGGTGTGTTCGCCCTCGTGTCGAAGAGAGGAAAGTTTTTACTTTTGAGTTCGCTGGAATAGGTTCGCTCGTTTTGAGATGTTCTCAGAGTTGGTAGAAATGATTGAGGGTATATTGTCTGAAGTTAGGAAGAAATCCTTCTCGGATCGCGGGAAAACAAATTATCAAGCTAATGTTGTGTAGAGAATGACGGACTGAAGTCAGCGTAAGGATTTGAGAAACCCGCTTGCGCGGAGGGACGATCTAGCATCCGTAGGACGCGCATTTATTTCTCAGGAGTTTTACGTGCCCGGGTCACCGCTTCTTCAAGCGGTTGATGACTTTCCAGTCCGCGTCCGCTTTAAAGAGGGCGAGTTGCGCGATGCGCGTGCCGGGGCGTAGGAGGCGTGTTTCGAATCAGTCTCTAAAGTCTTGAAATTTGCGCTCTTAATAAAGCTACAGTGTTTGCGAGTCCTTGATCTTCAAATAGCGTCAACATCTCATCCGCCGATTTAGGAGGATTTTTGAGATCCAATCTCTGTTTTCGAATTGTATCGCATACTAGGGATTCGTCAAGTTGCAGTAATTTCAAAACAAAAAAATCAGGATGCAACGCCTTGATTTCATATTGGGACAGAACGGATTCCGGGAAATCCTTCAAATTAAAAGTGACAATGAAGTCGGCGCCGCCAACGACCGCGGCGGCTAGCACATGACGATCTTCAGCGTCCGGCAAATGCAAGTTTGGGATTAGGGCTTCATACTCTATAACAAGGCAGTCAAAGATAAGATTGTTCATCAAATCGCGAGTGCGTTCCAGCCTCTCTCGATTCAGGTCGGGGCGATCCGACAAAACATTGCGAATCCACTCCTCGTGGATTGCATTCGTCCATCTTGCGCGAAAACGCCCTGTTCCGGCAAGTCGAACTAGAAGATCGCGCAAAGGAGCAGGGTACAGAACGTTGGCATCGTAGAGGGCGGTAAATATCGTCAAGGTCAGTAGCCCAAATCCAACTCTTGCGCCTCTTCCGTGAGCAAGCGAAAGGCTTCTTCTCGCGCCAAGTCCGATTTTTCTTTAAAGGCGATAAGATCGCTCGCCAATATTCTGCGATGACTGCCAAGCCGTTGAAACGCTATCTTCCCGTTATCCAGAAGCTTGATTAAAAAAGGACGAGAGACAGAGAGCATATCCGCAGCCTCCTGCGTTGTGAGAAGAGCATTTGTCGGAGCTAATTTTACATAATTACCATTGGCCATCTCTTTTAGGATGTCATTCAAAAGTCGTATTGCGGGAGCGGGAATCGATAAAGCGTCAAATGTTTTTTCATCATCGGCAAATAGAATACGCACCTCGTGAGAGGCGTTGATATGTGACTCAAGGGCCGTGCTTGCTTTCGCCGCAATCAGTTTATCGTTTTCACTAAGTAGGGTGTCGTGTTTTAAAAGCGATGACATCATGTTTCCTCCTAACCAAAATATACCATAAAATCGAAAAATTCGCAGTAATCGAAAAAATCGAAAGCGGTTTTCAGGAAGGCATAATGAAAACTTCGATCTCATAAACGAAATCGAAGGGGAAGATTTTAAAAGAAACTCTAATTCACTGCTTCTTCAAGCGGTTGATGACTTTCCAGTCGGCGTCGTTTCCAAGGCGGCTGACTTCGGGACCGATAGCGGCGACGTATTTGGCTCGGAAGACGGCGTCGTGTACGCGAGAGGTGTCCGCGCCGACTTTGAAGAGGGCGAGTTGCGCGATGCGCGTGCCGGGGTGGAGGACGATGGGAGTGTCGCCGAGGTTTTGCAGTTCCAACGTGAGGCAACCGGTGAAGCCGGGGTGAACCGCCGTCGCGGTCGCGATTATCAAGCCGATTCTGCCCCACGAAGAGCGCCCGATGACGGAGCCGGTGAGGTCGGTGGGGATGCGCAGATATTCCAGCGTCGCCGCAAGGAGAAACTGTTGAGGATGGATGACGATCCGCCCCTCCATCCCGACATCGAAATGCTCTTGAGATTGATAGAAAGTGTTCAATGCCTCGGCGTCCCGCGCATCTATCTCCGCGAAGTGGGAGCGCTTTGCGACAATGAACTGCGGGCCCAACCTGAGATCGACGGCGGCGGCGTGATCCGGTATCTGCTGCTGCTCATTCAAAATCGGCGTAATCACCAGCCGATTCGGGAACTCCTCGCGCATGCGCGCCTTGATCTCCAACCCGCCAAGAACTGAACTCACTCTCTTCTCCCTATCAATCTATTTTGATCATTTTTCGGGCCGGGCGCTGAAACCTTTCGGCGCTTAAATGGGGGCCAGCGGACACAATACTGCATTTAGTGGGTGCATCCAAATCTAAGAGCAATTGACGCGAACCGACATTCAAACCCGAAATTTAGAATGTGCAAATGATTAGAAAAATCGCTGATTCGATTATCTTTGACATTTTTTACTGCACTGAATTGTACTATAGTGAAGTTCTTAGCGCAATTCGAAGGAAGGAACGATCACATACCCCATTTCAATCCAAGAAGATCACAGCTCTTCTACCCATAATGCGATCTTGGACACGAACCTCAGGTCTACGTCTCTACAAACTATAGTCGAGTTATAGTCCAACAGAGCCTAGAAGGACCGCTTCGTCCCTCCTGTCAGATCTTAAAAAGCGTACTTCCACCCTCTCAAATACTGCGTTTAGCAACTGTCTCTGTGTGACTCCGCCACGAATTCCCATCTTCTCGGATTTATTCTTTAATAATTCATAAATCTCTGAGACTTCATTCCTTACTATCAGTTCTTCGCTTCCTTGTGTCCAATTTTTTATTTCTTCGGAGTCGATAGTCTCTTTTTTTGCGATTCTCAAGTAAAAGTCAATAAGCGAATTAGCTTCTAACACACCCGATACTGGCGCTAGAGTGATTGGCTCAGCAAGACGACTTGAAAGCGCAGGGAACATTTCGGAGTACCGACTGCGTGCGTCAGTAGACATAGCAATCAGTAGAAACATCTTGTTCGGCAGTGCGTCGATCAGCGCCCGTATCGAGGAAAGATACTTGACGATGACAGGCTGAGGTTGCGTTCCTTGTTTTTCGAGTTCGTCGAGGAAGAGGTAAAGCGCATTGAAAACTCCCAATTCGCCGCTAAGAACAATCAAGTCGCGAAGAGCATTCGTTTTCGCTTCCGTAGTTTCCAACCGGAAATGAATTCCTAGCGCTTCCGCATGTCGTTTGAAGACCCGCAATCCAGTCAGATGTTCCAGCAACAACTCAGCTAACGTGTCTCTCTCGTCGATATTCGAACTAGCAAGATTTTTAAAAGCGAGTCGCAACTCTGGATTGTGGATTTTTCTCAGGAGGAACTTCGCTTCCTCCTCCTCTTTTTTTGCCAGAGCCTCCCCTATTCGCTTCAAGAACTCCGATCCAAACTCCTGCATTATTCTACGCACCACCGAGCTGAAGTCCGGTTCAGGATCAGGATAGTACCGAACGATATAGTTGCTCGTATCTTCAGAAAAAATATCCGAGAGTTCTCTCTGGTAATATTCCAGAAGATTGGTTTTTCCAGTGCCCTGAGTGCCTACCACTACAAGGGCTTGAGTCGTATTCTGGCGGACGAAAACCTGAAGTCGACTTTCAATGATTTTGTCTGCGTCTGTGGGCATATGCTGGTGACCCCTAGGCTGACTTGCAGGCGGGAATGGGTTATCCAAGAAGCCGAATCGCTCAAAAAAAAGTTGTCTTCTAGGCTTATTCCTCGACGCCGCGCTGTCGCCAATACGGATTCCCAATCGTTCTCGAAGGCTCATAGTCCCTCTCCCTCTAATCTTATTCGAACTGAAGCCCTGCCGCTAGAGAGGAAATCCCCGTGGTACAGTCCGTAATCCAGAATGTGCGGAGCGCCCTCTTCATCGTTTTGCAACACGGATAGTCTGTGCTTCTCAAACCGTTTATCAATCGTGGAACCTTCCGTATATCTTTGGAGCATTTTCTTCTCCACCGCAGAAGCCAAATATTCACGAACGAAGATGGGGTGTATCCTCTCCCGAACAGCCAATCGCTCTAACCAGGCGCCGGTGAGCGCCCAGGGATCCGCGAAAGCAAGCTCTTGATAGACTGACAGCGCGACGTCGCAAAATATGTGCAACGGCGGTTCGGCATCGGTTAATATAAACCCGGCGCCGTGAACGTTCAAAACCAAGCCTGAAATTTCCGCTAACTGATAATACGGTTTCGCTGTGCCGTGTCGCATTTGTGCTTCCGGAGACCAGTTTGACTCATGTTGATGATTTGAAACTAACTGCAAATACTCAGCGAACGTAGGGATTCTCTTTAGGTTCTCCCGTATCGAGCTCAAATCTACCGACAGAAGGGCTTCCCGTAAACTCTTCAGAGCAATTTCTGAAGTGACTTCGATTGCATCATAGGTTATGTACTTGCCGGATTTAAGAAACTGAAAATACTGTCTGCTTGTTGACTGGGAAACTCCAAGCGAGGACAATATTTCGTCGATGGGCGTTCTCCTCTTTTGTCCAATAAAAGTCATCAATCGGATCATTTTTTCCGCGGAGAAAACGTAGCTTCCAATGCGTGCGGGAAACTTTGTTCCTGCAGATAGTCCTAATTCGTCATCATCCGTAACCTCTTGTTTCAAAGGTTCGCGATTTTCTTGCAAAACTTTTACTGCTTCGTCAGTCGTCAAGACTTCTATAGTCGCATCTGGTATTGAAGGAGATTCGTTCACGGGCAACTGGATCGGTGCGATGACCGTCAGTTGCGGGATCGCTTTTACGCTCCACCTGCACCATAACAAATCTTCCCGGGTCTGATAAGGGTACCAAGTGAACTCCTCGGACATAGCCGTCGCCTCAAACTCGCCCGCTTCGCACCTCAACCTCGCGCTACCGAAGCAGGTTGCCAGTTCCCAAAGGACTTTTATGAGCGATACGGAGTAGAGTTTTGAATTGAAAGGATGAAATAGAGTTCCCGTCAGCGTCTTTCCCAAGGCGCCGCTTGTTGCTCGAGCGTCGAAGTAGACCGGGTACATGCCTTCGGCTAGAGCCATACGCGCTAACCCCTGATCGCTTGTGAGGACGGCGATAGGCTGGTCTGAATTGATCTGGGTTTTGTGTCCTCTCGCCGTCTCAAAGATTAACCTGTCTATGAAACTTCGATAAGTCGATTCCAACCCATCAGCTTTTACTTCCGTCTCTTTTACGTAGACGTCTTTCAGCGGGTCTGTCCCCAAAACAGGTCGTTCAACCTCCACTTTGGAATGCCACTCCAGTCGAAGAAGCGCCTTCTGAACCCCTTGACTCTCGATATGTCCTTGTAGACAGCTTAGCTTCTTTGAGACATCACTTAAAAGGCCGCGCCTTAATTTAAAAAATCTGTCGCACATTTGCAGGATTTCCACAGGCACGACAGAGGGGACTTTGATTCTAGCTTCAGGATATAGGAAGGAGCACGCAAAATCCAAAGCCCCTTGTTTAACAGCTGTTGTGTCAACAACAAGCGTTGTTGGAGAGGCGTAAGGGAACTGCGACATGACTTCGGGGTCGAACGCTGGAAGGAGCAACAACAACCTGCGT
>JAYVOT010000294.1:0-2088 GCA_043757795.1 Chthonomonadaceae bacterium
CGCCGCAGGACTCAAACCGAAAGCTATCGACGTCGAACCGCTTGCAAGCGGACGGACCCTCCTTGAAATGGGAGGTCCGACCCAACCTGCAGGACACACCGTGGCGATATTCAATATCGGCGCCAGCGTGACGGATGTCAGCATCTATCGAGACAAACTCCTCACTTTTTCCAGGACACTGCCGGTCGCAGGCGACAACTTTACGCGAGACATCGCCAACTATCTGCAGGTGGACCTCTCCACTGCTGAAACCTACAAACGCGAACACGGCGAGATCATCATGGATCAGTTGTCTCAACCGGCGGCTGCCGAATATGGCGGAGGCTTTGCTGGCGGAGGAGGATTCATCAACTTCGGCGATGAACAGGTTCCCGGCGTTACGACGGACGCCTCTCCCTCCGGAAGAACCCCTTTCATCATCAATTCGCCAGGAACGCCGACAGGCGCCTCTTCGCCCTCAGGGCGAATGCCTTTCGACTTCTCCACTCCCGGCGAGGCTCCGCCGCCCGCTCCCGTCGATGAGCCGGGCTTCATGGCGCCGGTCTCCGCGGAGCCTGGTTTCTACAACCCGGTCGAATCGCAGTCTCCTTCCGGAAGATTGGCTGGTCCGGAACCGCCGGTTGGCGCGCCCGGTGCGGGAAGCTCAGGGCAGAATCAACTCAAGCAACAGATATTTTCAGCGATTTCGCCTGCGATCGTAGAGTTGGCTCAAGAGTTGCGCCGTTCGCTTGATTATTATCGCTCACGACTGGGAGACGCGCCGATCCACGAGATACTTCTCGTGGGAGGCACTGCGAAACTCCGCGGACTCGCGAGCTACTTGGAAATGGAACTTGGAATCTCGACCCGCGTCGGCGACCCGTTGCAATATGTCACCGTCAGCGCAAAGTCGTTTTCAGAACAGCACCTGCAAGAAGTTGCATCGCTGTTTCCAGTCTGTATTGGGTTGGGCGCTCGGGACCTTATCGATACCCCGGGAGCCAAAGGCAAAAATCGCCGATAGTATCCGGCTCAGGAGATGTTAAAGATGCTGCGCATCAATCTACTACCGCCCTATATCTACGAAGGTCAGAAAAAGAAAGTATATCTTTTCGGAGCCATCGGAATCGCCGCCGCAGCGCTCGCGGGGTTGCTTCTATGGAACGGCGCCGTTCTGGGTAAACTAAAGGAAGCCGACGGTCAAAAAGAGTCTTCGGCAACCCTTCTTGCAAAATGGACCGAACTGGATACCAAAATCACCGCAGAACACGCCTTAGTCGCCAAGACGAAAGCGAAAATGACCTTCGTAGACAACTCTAAACTCTACAACGACTCTTGGCCCGGAGCTTACGAGCAGGCGAGAGACGTGACGGATCGCACAGTCCTGTTGCATTCTATGAACATCGGACCTGATCGAAGAACCCTTTCGCTTGCCGGGTTCTGCCAATACGAACCGGACTTAGTCCGTTGGTGGATGTTCCTGAGAGGGACTCAACTCTACAACAGCGTCCATATTTCTTTGCCATCCCATCCGTTCTCGCCGAATGAACCTCTGGCTGTCGGCGGCGGCGGAACGCCGGGCGGAGCAGGATTCGGCGGCGCTGGCGGCGCAAGAGGACCCGGCGGCCCTCCTGCTGGCTCTTTCGGGGGTGGAGGAGGCTTTGGAGGCGGAGGCAAATTCGCTAATCTTGGCGGTGGGGGCGGCGGCGGAAATGTCGCAGCCGCTACTGACGACGAGATTGAAGGGCGAAAAGGGATCAACTTCAACGCGGTTGCCGTTCTGAAAACCGCGCTTCTTGGCGGAGCGACTCCCCCGGTATGGCCGTCTGACGGTTCCGCAGCGCCCGGCGGCGGCGGCGTAGGCGGATTCCCGAAAAACTTCAACGGCGGAGGCGGCGCTCCCTCTTCAGCCGGATCAGGTAGCTTCAACCCATCCTCCGGCGGCAAAGCCGGTGTCGGAACGAAGGATTAAGGAGAAACCACACCTATGAAAAACGCACTAGCCAGACTCCAGGGGTGGCACATTCTGCTTATCGGCGCAGGCGTCGCATTGATGCTCTTCCTGATTCTGTTTTTCGCCATGATCCGTCCCAATATGATTAAAACGGA
>JAYVOT010000295.1:0-2085 GCA_043757795.1 Chthonomonadaceae bacterium
CTGTCAGGACGCGCTTGACGACGTCTATGACTTCGCCTGCGTCCCCGGTGGCTTGCGCCGCCTCCAATTTATCGTTCATGGCATAGATATTCAGAGCTTTCTTCATCGCGTTAGCGAAGAGTTCCCGGCTGAGCGACATAGCGCGAATCGGCTCCATTCGATAGGTGAACTGATCCTCTCCGAACCAACCCTGATACCCGGTGTCGATTGCGGCATAGCAGAACTCCGCCAATCTCCAGATATCGTCCGTGCCGGTCACTCGGTCTTCGTCGTTCGAGTTGTATTTCGCGGAGTTGATGTGGAAATTCATGATCGGCACGCCCATCCGCTTCAATAAATACAGGCTGTCGGCGGGCTGATTGCCCGTCATCTGCTCGTGCCCGTAGTCGATTACGACCCCCATCGCGACGCTCCCGACCGCCTCATTCACCGTCTTTGCGACAAGCGCCGCCTTCGCGGTCGTGTTCAAGATCATATTTCCTTCGCGAGGCTCTTTCTGCTTCGCCTCCGTTCCGAAGAGCAAGCCCTGTGCGTGAGACGCCTTCGCGATTTCGATGCACCCGTCGATAAACCAGTCGAGTTGCTTGCCGTAGTTGACTTCGAAGTGGTAGTCCCAACCGTCCGAACCGGGCCAGAGTTGAACGCTCGGACACTTCAAGCGCTTTGCCAACTCGACTGTTTGAAGGCAGTAGGCGAGGGCTTCCAATCTGCGAGTTTTGCTCGGGTTCGTGATTCCGCCCATCCGATAGTAGGCTCGCGTCCAGATATTCGTATTCATGTTGGTGGGCACGAGGTTGTATTTGTGCAACGCGTCTTCCACCTCGCGAATTTTGTTATTGCAGATGCGCAAGTTTTCATCTAGAAACATCTCGTTGTTCAGTTCGACGCCGGCGATTCCCGCCTTTGCCACTCGTTCGATCTGCCCGACCGGAGAATCATCAAGCGGAGTCTCCTCGTAGGACTTGCAAAAACGGTCGCTGAATCCGCCAGCGCACCAATGCCCCGCGGAAAAATTGATGCCATAGGTCTGAAAAAAATGAGTGACGGTTTCACCCTCGATATAACCGTTGAAATCAGTGGAAAGCAGGGCGATATTGTCCGCGTTGACGCGCATGGTTAGTATCCTCCGATAATGGTTGCGTTGGAAATTCAAAACTTCTCTATTCTTCCTCTTGCGAGCCTCGTGTTCCTGCAAAAAACAGGGAACATAGACCGCGAAATGCGCGAAATACGCGAAAAAAATGCAAAATGCAAAGAAAAACAAAAGCGGACTTGACCGGAAGGTAATTCTTAACTCACGGAAGGAACGCTGGAGGGCTGGCGGAATATCTTTTTTGTCGCCATTCTAAGTTTCGTTTAAATAGCTGCTTTGCGTTCCTTTGTATTTGCATCTCTTTCGCGTATTTCGCGGTTGTTTCTCTACTCCTTTGCTGGTTTATTGCCCCGTTTTTTTCCGGCGTCCTCACTGAAACCTTTTTCAGCTCGCTCCCGTCTAAAAGTGTGAGGCGCGAAGTTCCGCCCTCACTCAACCAAAATTCTCACCGCTTTCATTAGAATATTGACATTTGAGAGGTCTCTGCCATGCTTGCAGTAGCTATTTATGCGATCTGTGTCTTAAAGTGCTCTTAATAAAAATATTTCGACGAAAATTGCAAAATGGCGCAACTTTATCGAATTTGATCCGTCAATTGATGTGAGCGAATAAATAATAAAGAGAGGCTTCAAAAGGAACCTGCAAATTCCAACGAAAGCCCGATGGCAAGACCGAGATAAAACATACTCGACAGTATGAAAATTTTCCGCAGAAGACACTGCCTGCCAAATAAAGGAGTGACGAGAAATGTTCTCAATAAAAACTATCCACAACGACGAGCCGAAAAAAACAGTTCAGCTTCAGTTTCGAGCGATGCACAAACCGATGGAGGTTACCGTGCCGCTCTACATCTTGCGATACCTTGACGCCTATGCAATCCAAAATCAGGATGAAAACGGGGCAGTCATCTATCAATGCAATGAATCCATGCCGCTTATGCGAGTTATCCCTCTCCGAAAGAAAGAGACGATGCTTGCCTAGAGTTCACTCTC
>JAYVOT010000296.1:0-7618 GCA_043757795.1 Chthonomonadaceae bacterium
ATCAGTCGATGATCGGCTTCGATCTCAGCGAATATATCGCCGTCATCTTTGTATTTCTTGAGTAAAAAGTGCGTGGAACAGGAGTTGACCCTGTCTATGGTTGAAAGTTTTTGCGCCACAAAGTCAGCGATTTCTTTTATATTCGCACCCTCCACCATGCATCGCAGGTCCTGATTCCCGGAGACGAGGTAGACCGAATGGACTTCGGGGTAACGATAGATGCGCTCAGCTATGTCGTCGAAGCCGACGCCTCTAGCAGGGGAGACTTTGACATCTATGAAAGCGAACACGCGCTCTACTCCGATTCGCTCCCAATCGACCACTGTTTTGTATCGGCGGATCACGCCGCTCTCTTCCCAATCAGCGATCTGTCGAGATATCTCCGCTTCGGGAAAGCCTGTCAGCGCGGCGATCTGCGAGGGCGTCGCTTGCGCGTTTCGCTCCAAGACTTTAAGTATCTCCTGCATTTACCCTCTTATGCGATTCATTCCAAAGTCAGTCCCGCTACAAATATCAACTTCTGAAAACGTCCTCGCTATGTGTGGAAAGACGCAAAGAGAATTTGTTGCAACCTTTTTAGTATAACGCAATGGCATACGGTTTGTCAATTCCAAATCGCTTGAACGCAAGTCCGGCTTTTAAGTTTCTGCGAGAACTGATTGTTGCGAGGCGAATTCTCGAAATATCAATATAAATTGATTATTTTTTAAAATTGGAAGAAAGACGGTAAAGATGTACTTGGAAAGAGGCGATAATAAAATACATCTACTTAAGTCATAGATTCTCATGCAGTATCCGGAGGATTGCTTTGACTTCATTGAAGAGTGGAATTTAGAGTAGGACAATTCCAAATTGCGCTTTGATGTTGCGTCAAGACAGGAGGGGAATACGAATTTGCACTCATGCTCGATCTGCGCCTCAGCAGGAGCAAATCGACATTCTCCAGGTTGAGAAAAGTCAGAAATTTGAATCTTATCGCAATTCTTCTTAGTTCTTAAGACACTGGGCATGTTTTATTTTTCATTACACTAAAGGTGATATAAAAATAATGAAAAAACTATTTGCAAAAATACGTGCCGATGTGGAACAAGAATAGTAGAAGAGTTGGCAAATTGGTTGGCAACAAGAAATTTGGCTAATCAACAAGACCTCTGTTGCCGATATATTAGTTGCCAATCAGGATTTGATTCCGATATGACTGAGGAACTTCATGTTGTATGAGCGCTTTCGCAGAAACAGGACTTTCAGCGACATTCTCAATACACAAGCAATACGACAGTCGATTTTCATAAATGAATCGTGAGATGGGCTTAGCATACTACCCCGTGAATACAATGGAGCGGTTCAGGACGTGTAAACTGAATTTTGACTTCAAGGAGAAATAGAATTAGATGAAACATTGCAATGCGCTCACAATTTCCGTTGCCGCCGGTATCCTGGCTTCCCTAAGCCTCGTTCCAGCATCCGCAGCAACGACATTCGCCAGTTTCCTTTTTGATACGAATGGATCATCCGTTGTCGGCGACGGACTAGGTCATATTACCGGAACCAACATCAATATAGTATTCTCCTTCGTACCTGGAGGAGTTACAAACGTACCATCAATCGGTTTTGGAAGCATAGCAGCAAAACTTAACTTTTTTGCAACTGCGATCGCACCTGCAACCGGCGGTACCAGAATTGATCAAGACTACAATTTGACCAGTTTCTCGATCAATTCAGTCGTTGCAGCGAACGATGGAAACGGAAACTTCGTTACCAATCTTCTTTCCGGTTCAGCGACACCGCTGACGTTCGATGCAAGAAACACAGTTGGAAGTCTGACTGCGAGCTCGCCGAGCTTCCCAGTATCCACAATACTATTCAACTCAGCTTTCGTGACTTTCGGCTTGCCCTCAACAGGCGCTGACCTGGGTTGGACGCTGACCAACATCACTCCGAACGCGTCTCTTAACGGAGCCAACATTGGAGCTTTCACTTCCTCTATTGCAGGAACTTTCGGTTACGATCCTAGGGTCGTCTCCAATGTGCCGGAGCCGGGAGTCCTGGCGATGCTGGCCGGTATCTCAGTACCTGCTTCACTCTTCGTTCTGAAGTTGAGAAAAAAGCGAAAATAGGGATTTTAATCCGCTTAAAGCCTGCAACCCGACTCGGGTTGCAGGCTTTATTCTTGACTAGCCCATGCTTTCAGAACCACATACTCGACTGGGCTGCAGTGTGGAGGTTCGAACTAAAGCACGAACTATTACGAATTTTTTGCGAGAGATCCCTTCTGATCTGCGAAACTGCGAAGGATAATGATGAAACATTGAGGAATCCTGATTCAAACTCCTTCACTATTCGAAAAAGGTCTCAATCATGCCCGCTATCGCCTCTCGCGCTCTGCTCGCTATCTTTGTTCTCGGATTGCCGACGCTCTTGTTCGATATTGCGGCGGCGCTTCCGGGGCAGTCGTCGAAAGGACAGCCTGCCGCCTCTCGTCTCACTGAAAAAGAGGTCGCCTACTTCGAGACTAAAATTCGTCCGCTTCTAGCGGATAAGTGCTTTTCATGCCACTCTTCCAAACTCAAAACTGCATTGGGCGGACTCACGCTGGACTCTAAGGCAGGGTGGAAACGCGGAGGGGGGCGCGGACAGTCAATTATTCCCGGCAAGCCGCAAGAGAGCCTTCTGATCAGGGCGATCTCCTATAAAAATGATATTCCTGCAATGCCGCCTTCCGGCAAGCTCTCGCAACCTGACATTGAAGCGCTTACGGAGTGGGTGCGGATGGGTGCGCCGGATCCGCGTGAGAGCGGCGTCGCTCCTCCCCCTAAACGAGTCATAGACTTGATAAAAGAGGGAAAGAGATGGACGTTCCAACCGTTGAAAATTGTGGATCCTTCAACTCTAATCGCTTCAGCCGCTTCGAAACAGCGTTCCAAATCCGCTAGCCTCTTCAATAATAATTGGGGTCAGACTCCGATAGACAAGTTCATCGCCGCCAAACTAGTTGAAAAAAAATTGCAACCGAATCCTATGGCGGATCGAAGAACATTGATCCGGCGCGCCTACTTCGATCTGATCGGGTTGCCGCCTGCGCCGGAAGCGACAGCAGCTTTTATTAACGACAAATCGCCCAAAGCCTGGGAAAAAGTCGTGGACGCTTTGCTTGCCTCTCCGCAATACGGTGAGCGATGGGGGAGGCATTGGCTTGATCTCGCTCGCTTTGCGGAAAGTCACGGGTATGAGCAGGACTATGATCGCCCTAACGCTTACCACTACCGCGACTTCGTCATAAAAGCTCTCAATCAAGACATGCCCTACAACACGTTTGTCCGGTGGCAACTTGCAGGAGATGAGATCGCGCCAAATAACCCGATGGCGCTGATGGCGACGGGCTTTCTTGCCGCCGGAACTCATGCAACTCAGATCACGAAGAGTCAGGTGGAAAAAGAGCGATACGACGAACTCGACGACATGCTCTCGGTCACAGGCGGCTCCATGTTAGGCTTGACCTTCGGGTGCGCGCGTTGTCACGATCATAAATATGACCCGATTCCAACTAAAGAGTACTATCGGATGCTCTCTACCTTCACGACTACGGTTCGCAGCGACTACCCGGTCGATTTTGATGCTGATCGATACAAATCGGCGAAATTGAAGTTCGATGCGGAGTTGAAACCTCTTTCTTCCGCCCTCGAGAGCTACGAAAAGAACGGACTGAAGAGCAGTTTCAATGCTTGGCTCGAAAAAAACAGCGGTGAAGAATCTTCTCTGCAAGCATTGTCAGGCGTCGGAACTCCCTGGCGAATACTGGAAGTGAAATCCGCGACCTCGACCGGAGGCGCAACTTTGACGGAGATGCCGGACGGCTCTTTCCTGGCGAGCGGAAAACTGCCGGACAAAGACGCCTATGTCATCGCTTGTCTCGTGGAGGGGGAGTCCGTCTCTGCATTTCGATTGGAGGCAATTACGGACGCAACATTGCCGATCGGCGGACCGGGGAGGGCGCCAAACGGAAACTTCGCGCTGTCCGATTTCAAGGCGAATTTTAAACCTCTTACAGTCGTGAACTCGGACTCCGCTTCTTCCAACTCTAAAAATTCAAATCTTCCCTTCTCGAGCGCGAAAGCGGACTTTGAGCAGGCGGGACTACCCGTCTCCGCCACTCTCGACGACAGTCCGACTTCAGCGTGGGCGGTAGATCCGCAATTCGGCAAAACTCATGCCGCCGTTTTTGCACTGAAGACTCCTCTTGACGCCTCTATGAGACGCCTCGTCACATTCACGCTCAAATTTGAGAACAACGCCGGGCATAGCATCGGCAGGTTCCGCATCTCCGCGACCTCCGCTCTCAAACCTGAAACTGTCGCGTTCGACGCACCTGCCGCTCCGGGAAAACTGGCGCGATTGTTCGCTGAAGTTCGTGCCGGACGCGAACTGTACGAAGTAGATCGTTCCTTCCTCCTCAATTGGTATCGAAGCGCCGACCCCGAGTGGCGAACGTTGAAACAGAGAATTGATGTGAAGTTGGCGACGGCTCCCAAGCCTGACATCCGACCCGTTCTCATCAGCAGCGAAGGCGTGACAGCAGTGCGAACGCACACTCAGGGCGGAGATTTTCTGGATCACACTTATATCTTGAGGCGCGGAGACCCGAACAACAAGGGCGAAATCGCAAGTCAAGGGTTTCTGACAGCGCTTGCGCACACGACGGAAGGAGAAAAACGATGGCAGGAGGCTCCGCCAACCGGCGCAAGAACAAGTTATCAACGACGCTCGCTCGCAAACTGGATCACCGACGTCGATCAAGGTGCAGGGCAACTGCTTGCAAGAGTAATCGTCAATCGGCTCTGGCAACGCCATTTCGGGAAGGGAATCGTTCGCACCCCTAGCGATTTCGGTTCGCAGGGAGAACTTCCCACACACCCTGAGCTTCTTGATTGGCTGGCTTCCGAACTGATGCGAAACGATTGGCGCCTCAAGCCCATGCATCGAATAATGATGCTATCCGCAGTCTATCAGCAGAGCGCCGCCGTTGCTTCTCGGCAAGCAAAGCTCGACCCTGACAACAGATTTTTTTCGAGAAGGAACCGAGTTCGACTGGAGGCGGAGGCTGTGCGCGACTCGATGCTCTCCGTCAGCGGGCAACTTGATCCGACAATGTTTGGACCGGGAACGCTGGACGAGGGCATGAAGCGCAGGAGCCTCTACTTCTTCGTCAAGCGCAGCAGGCTGATCCCCACGCTGGCGCTCTTCGATGCGCCGAACGCGCTACAGTCCATCGCCACCCGTTCGACAACAACTATTGCGCCGCAGGCTTTGATGCTGATGAACAGCCCATTTGCCAGGGATTGCGCTCGGAGTTTTGCGAAACGCATCACGGTTTCAAATTCGGAAACTCCGGAGTTTTCGGTGAGAGCCGCCTATCGGCTCGCCCTCTCAAGAGTTCCGGACCCCGAAGAACTGAAGGAGGGAGTCGTCTTTCTTGCTGATCAGCAGTCCGCCTACGCGCTCGGCAATATTCCGGACGCAAGACAAGCGGCTCTCACCGACTTCTGCCAGACTCTTTTCGCTTTGAACGAGTTCATCTACATTGACTGAAACATGTTGAAACGGCTATAGCGGACTACACGTAGAAATCAATAGACAAATTCAAACTGTAAGTGTTTCCCAATGTTAGTTTGCATTCTCATCTTAAGCGCTGGGGTAATCTTAGTAAGCCTCTCAATTTTGTATTGCAAGTAAAATTAACTTGATGTCTGCGACCAGGGCTTTCCCATTGACGCTCGTTGTCTTTCCTTAGGAGGGCGCTTCCGGAAAATCCGCGAAGCGAGTTTTAATTTTAAGTTCGAATGGGCGAGCTTCGCATTTCCATAGGGCGGATATTCGTCCGTGAGATTACCAAATAATATCGGAGGAAGACTATGTTTCGTAGAAAGATGGGCAGAACTCAGGCGATCGTATCGGGCGTTTTGACGTTCGCTGCAACTCTGCTGATGTGTTTTTTCGGTTTCAAATACAATGGTGAAAACGCCGCTTTGCAAAAGGAAGGCGTTACGGTTCAAGGCACGATTCAAGACAAAACCGAGACCCACGGACGAAGTTCGAGTTACAAATTGACTTATGAATTCAAAGCGAACGGCTCCGTCGCTTCTGCAACGGACCATGTCAGCAGTTCCGATTATGCCGGCGTCTCAATCGGGCAACCTGTGCAGGTGACATACGTGAAATCGAACCCGACCATATGCAAAACGGAGTTTTCGAATGATCGAGATGGAAAGTTCATGTTCATCATGGCGGGAGTCACTTTCGTCGCGTGCCTCATACTTTTAGGCGGCGTTGCGCTTGGTCGCTTTGTCTGACGCAAGTTGGATCGCAATAGACCTCAACATTTTTTTAACCCCGTGAAAGTCGAATTGGGAGAGGTTGAGTTTTGAAGAAACGAATGTCCGGGGCAAACCAATCTTTTTTCAACCAGCGCTCTCTTTTCGGCATTCGCAGCTCAGTTGGGTACGTCGGAATGAAAATTGTTGGGGCGGACTCAGTTCTTGTAAAAGAAGGCGTGATTTATTCGCCTTCCCACCTTTCCTACAGCAAAACCTCCTTCTCGCCGGGCAAGAACTCCGCTATAATATTTCTTGTCTCAGTTTCTATCTTCATTCTATCAGGCGCTTTCCCCTACAGTGCGTCGTGAGGAAAAGTTATGGCGAATAGACAAAATGGATGTGAAGTCGCCTACCATTCTTGGAGGGTGAAAGCGCCCGATAGCCCGAACGGCTTTCTCCGGCGGAAAGACGTCTTATCACAGACGTGAACCAGGGAACTACAAAATGAACCGACCGCAATTATCACGAGGACAAGCCTTTTTCTTGAGCGCCTTTTTCTTCTTCATCGCTCTGTTCGCAGGATTTTTCGGACTAAAGCAACTTGCCGATGAGAGCGAATTGAAAAAAGAAGGCGTAGTCGTGCAGGGAACGATTTCGAACATTCAGGAAACGCATGCTCGCTATACGAACTACAGTTTGACCTATGATTTCAGGGTGGGAGGTTCGCTCCGCCGCGCAACGGAAAATGTGAGCAGCTTCGTCTTCAACAGCGTTTCAAAAGGACAGGCAGTAGAAGTGACTTACGTTCCGTCGAATCCGTCAGTGAGCAAAACTTCCTTTTCAACCCCGCACGACGCAAGCCTGATTCTCATTATGGGGGGAATAACGCTTGTCGTCTCTATCTGCCTGTTATTCGGCGGGATAACCGGAAAATTGTAAAGAAGCCTGCGTACAAAGTTTTTCATCAGTATTTTTGAAATGACGAAATATGAGTAGGGGAAGCGACGCAACATGGATCAAAAACAGCTTATCTCTCTCTTAATGAAAAAGATGGGGGAGGAAAGAGCGGAAGAACTTGCAAAAGTCCGCCCGAATGATCTACTGCAACTTTTTCTCCATGAGCAAAGACGGATTGATCATTCTTTCGAGGTCAAATGGCTGACATTCAAAAGCTCTTCGTATGGAACCGCATTGATATTGCTTACGCCAATGATACTTGTTTTCGCTTTGATTATTAAATATGATTTTAAGAATTTGTTGAAAAAATTTGACAGGATCGTTATCGAAAACAAGGTTTCAGAATCTAG
>JAYVOT010000297.1:0-7600 GCA_043757795.1 Chthonomonadaceae bacterium
GTTTTCACAAACTACTCAGGACAACAGACCTCTTTTTACAACCAGATCGTCCCCGGAGTATGGCATGACGACAACAACGTCACCGGAATTGGCCCTCGCACTGCAAGCAGTTTGGGATTTGGAGCCTGTTTTGCGGATTACGACAACGACGGACTGAAAGATATAGTAATTGTTAACGGACACGTGCAAGACACTATCACAAACAGTCAGAAGAATATTCAATATGCTGAAAATCCGCTGCTTTTCAGAAACGAAGGGGGCGGAAAATTTATTGAGATCGGTCAGGATTCAAGCGGACCTTTTAAAGTTCCGATCGTGGGGCGGAGCGTCGCCTGGGGGGATTTTGACAATGATGGTAAAATGGATTTGCTTGTGACTGCCAACGGCGGCAAAGCGGCTCTCTGGCATAATGAGACTAAAACAGAGTGTCATTGGTTGACGTTCAAGCTGAAAGGCGTCCAATCGAATCGAGATGGAATCGGTGCGATGATAACCGTCAAAGCGGATGGCAAGACCTATCGAAACTCCGTCCGAAGCGGTTCGAGTTATCTCTGTGCAAGCGATCTTCGGGCGCATTTCGGACTTGGGGTTTCAAAAATCGCAAGGATCGAAGTTAAGTGGCCCTCCGGCAAAACGGATATGATCGAATCGGCGGAAGCGGATCATATCTGGGAATTGACTGAAGGAAGCGGGAAGCTGAAATGAGTCTCGGAAAAGAGCCTGAAGCGAACTCGAATCAGGAATTTGTGAAGAACAAAAAAAACAGCGCTTTGAAGAATCCCATTCTCTTTTCAATCCTAATTATAATTGGGATTGCCTGGGTTGCAACAATCCCGATTCGCAATCGAATGAATAGGGAGACGGCAACCATTGAAAACGAGATACAAAAGCAAGCCGAAATTCAAAAACGAAGTTTAAAGCTGACTTCGGATGAAGAAGAGCAACGAAAAAAAATCGCGTCAAATCCGAACGATTTTGATGCCTTGCTGGCGCTCGCATCGGCATTGAGCCAACAGCGCAAGTATCCGGAAGCGCTCTCCAATTTAAAGACGGCGCAAGCGATTAGACCGAGCAGCGCCTTACCCCACGCTGCTATGGGACAGCTTTTCGACGCCTCCAATCTTCACGACCTCTCCATTAGCGAGCTGCGAGAAGCGATAAAACTAGACCCGTCCGATGCCGTATCGCAGGCGATGCTGGCATATCAGTATGTTTCTGCAGGATGGAATCTGGAAGCGGAGAACCTGTTAATCAAAGCTCTGGCGGCAAAACCGGATGAAGTTCGCCTGCATGTTACTCTTGCACTGGTGAAATTTCAGAACAATCATTCTACGGATGCTGAGAAGGAGCTTTTGATAGCGCGTAAATTAGCTCCCTCCGAAACAACCGTGATCGGGCCTTTAATTGAAGTCTATCGCAACTCTCAAAGATATCCGGAGGCGCTTGAAGTCATAAACGAAGCGATGAAGACATTTCCAAACAAACGAGTCTTAATCACCGAGCGCGCTAGAATCTATTTGGCGATGCAAAAACCGGCGGATGCGATTATTGCAGCGAATGAAGCGATCAAATTGGATCCGAGTCTGATGGACGCTTTCTATATTAGAGCGGTTTGCTATAAGATGCAAGGAAAAACAGACGAGGCGATTAAGGATTTTGAAGCAGTCCAAACTGTCGATTCGCGTGTGGAACAGACGCTTCTCCTGCTTGGGCAACTCTATTTGCAGAAGGGCAAAGCGGAGCAGGGGAAACAACTTTTGCAGGATTATGATCGGAATATGAAAGTAGGTCAGGAACTGTCACGCCTGACTTTGCGCGTCGCATCACAGCCGAACGATTGGAAAAGTCATTTGGAAATGGGGACGTACTATGCAAAAGGGGGCAGTTACGGTCGTGCGATAGTGGAGATGAAGAAGGTTCTGGAACTCAAACCGGGGCACAAAGAGGCTCTTGAGGTTTTGGCAATCTCACTTAAAGCGATTCATCGTGACAAAGAAGCAGAGGAATATCACTCAATGATACCGGTCAAGTGATGCATCTACCGTAAGTTAATTTTGTTGATTTTAATCCAGTGATCCGCCATTTTGATAGGGAGGCTGGTTCCTGGAAATGAGTTTTTGGAAGGCATGTGGCACGGGATGCAACCGGTGCGCGGATTTATTTTGCAGACTGTTTGCGCTTTAACGCCGTTTTGATGCTTTGCAATCAAACTTTTCGAGTCGGAATGGCACGAAAGACATTTGGATTCATAAAATTTGTTATCCACGGAGAGATCGGCGTGCGGCTCATGGCAAGTGATGCAAGTCAGCCGGTTGGCGCTCTCTTTGAAACATTTGCTGATCGAAAGCCCGTATGGAAAGAATCGTTGAGTGATCTGTTGACTTAGCGGCGCTTTTTCAACATCCGCCGCTGAGCGATGGCATTTTCCGCACAGTTCGTTCATTTTATCCCCATTGAAAGTCGACAATTTAGCCATGTGCAGATCGCCTTCGCCTGGCGTATTCAAAGCTGTAAGATGCTTGCCCCCGGCGCCGTGACATGATTCGCACCCCACGCCCATAAACTTCGGATCGACCTGAAGACTGCTTTCCGGCAAAGAGACAGCATGACAAAGAATGCACTGTCTTGGAATCTGACCTTTCAACTCCATTCCGAGCGATTTTACGTCTGAAACAGTCGCTTCGTGTCCGGGAGTTACATACCAGTTCTTCTTATCCGGAAAGTAGCTGTAGTGCATTTCAAAGAGGGTCGTGTCATCCAATACGGTGGCGTAAGTGACTCCTTGCTTCCCGGATCCGAAAGCTAATGTGAGCGGGAAGTACATCCTGGTTTCAGGATTTCGGACGACGTACTCGCCCTGATTTTCACGAATGGCGAGCGATGTCTTTGGGATTGCGCCGGAAGAGGGGAGAATTTTAAAAGCCGATTTGCTTTTGACCTGTTGCAGAGTTCGAGCGTGACCGGAAGCTAAATGTTTTTTTGTTTCTTCTTGATGACACTTCGCGCAGGCTACGCTCCCGACAAACTCATTAGGCGTTTCATTGGGAGGTTTTAAGGAGGGTTGAGGCGTCGAGATCGGCTTGACGCATCCTGCAAGAATAATCAGAACGGCAGTGATGATCCCAATTGTCGATAACGCCCATCGGATTCTAGATTCCATTTTCCATTAATTCCATACAAGGCGCATTGTTGCAAACTACAGTTTCAATTCGACATTCGAGGTCTCAACTCCTTCCATTATCTGTTTCGGTTCACAACGCTAAATTCTATCTCTGATCAGTGAGCGCTTCGCACCATCGTGCCGATGCCGGTATTGGTGAAGATTTCGATGAGGAGAGAATGAGGTTGTCGACCGTCGATGAGGTGGCATCTTCGAACTCCCGCCTTGAGGGCTGTGATGCAAGCCTCCAACTTCGGGATCATCCCCTTGGCTGCGACTCCGGTTGCGATGAGTTTCTGAGCGCGTTCGATATCCATCTCGTTGATAAGCGAAGATTTATCGGAGAAGTCAGCATAAATCCCCTCAACATCCGTCAAAAGGATCAATTTTTCCGCCTTGACTGCGGCGGCGATGTGCCCTGCAACGTGATCCGCGTTGACGTTGTAGCTCTCCCCGCCACGCCCTACTGCAACGGAGCAGACCACCGGAACAAACCCCTGACCGCTAAGGAGGTCGAGAATCTCCACGTTCACCTTCTCGACATCCCCGACGAAGCCGAGGTCGCCCTTATTAGAAAGCATCTTCTTCGCAACGATTAAATTGGCGTCTTTCCCGCTCAATCCGACCGCTTTTGCGCCTTGCAAGTTCAGTAGCGAGACGATCCCTTTGTTCACTTTTCCTGCGAGAGCCATCTCCACGACTTCCATCGTGACCTCGTCGGTGACTCGTAGTCCGTCTACAAACTCGGAGGCATGCCCGATTTGCTTCAAAAGCGTGTTGATCTCCGGTCCACCGCCATGCACTAAAATCGGGCGAATTCCCACAAATTGCAAGAGAGTGATGTCCTGCATAACCTGCGTTTTCAGCGCCTCGTCGATCATCGCGTTCCCGCCGTATTTGACCACGATGGTCTTGCCGTAAAACTCTTTCAAATAGGGAAGCGCCTCAATCAACACTCCTGCGCGGAGGTCAGGGGAGAGAGAGGCAGAGAGCGGATAAGCAAGCAATTTTGGCGGTTCCTTCTTCAAATTAGGTATGATATTCTGCGTTGATTTTGATATAATCATAGGAGTAGTCGCACGTCCAAACAGTGGCGGACTGCTCGCCCATATTCAGCGTGAAGACGATCTGAATCTCTGGCAACTTCATGTAGGCGTGAGCGGCATCACGATCAAACTCCACTCCCCTGCCTTGCAGAAAGACGTCGTGTTCCCCGATCCGGACATCGGTGGCATTCGGATCGAAGGGAACGCCGGCGCGCCCCGCAGCCATGAGTAAGCGTCCCCAATTCGGGTCATTCCCGAATATAGCCGTCTTGACAAGCGGCGATTCGGCGATCGTCCGTGCGATTTTGTGCGCCCCTTCTCTCGTGTTGGCTCCCCGCACTATGACTTCCACAAGCTTCGTTGCGCCTTCTCCATCCCTCGCGATCTCTTTTGCAAGCGTGATGCAGACCTTAGTGAGAGCCTCGACGAAGTCTTCAAAGGACTGCGATTGACGGGAGATCTCTCCCTCTCCCAAGCCGGACGCCATCAGCAGACACATATCGTTTGTGCTCATATCGCCGTCGATCGTCACGCTGTTGAATGAGACAGCTATCGCCCGATTGAGCGCTTCTTGCAAAAGCGGCGCAGGAAGTCGGGCGTCGGTAGTAAGAAAGGCAAGCATCGTCGCCATGTTGGGCGCGATCATGCCCGCCCCCTTGCACATGCCGCCGAATCGAATAGGCGCGACCCAATTGTCTGAATCAACCTCGACGGCGAAGTGTTTTGGTCGAGTGTCGGTCGTCATGATCGCCTTCGCAACCTCCAAATCCGTTTCAGGATCTCGATCCAGAGTCGAGACGACCTCTTCGATCCCGGCTTGAAGTCTGTCCATCGGGAGTACATGACCGATGATCCCGGTTGATGCGGTGAGCACGAAATCCGGGGCGATATTCAGGTGCCGACTTACCCACTCCGCCAGGGTTCTGTTGTCCGCGTCGCCTTGCTCCCCGTTGCAGGCGTTCGCATTGCCTGCGTTCACAAGAATGGCGCGCGCGGTTCCGCTTCGTGCAACTCGGCGCGAATAGGTGACGCATGCCGCTTGAACCCGATTCGTCGTGAAGACTCCTGCGACGGACGCGGCGCTGTCGCTGACAATGAGGGCGAGGTCAGCGCCGCTCGATTTCAGTCCGCAACGCACTCCCGCCGCCACAAACCCTTCCGGGAAGGTGACCCCCGCATATTTATGCTCTTTCCATACTGTGATCAAATGAGGAATCCTCCCGATTCTTGGAATAACGCATAACCGTAGTTCAATTGAAAGGCGTTAGGCGTTTATTGCGACCTATTCGTCTTTCTCGAGCTGTGCCCCCGGCGCTCCGAACTTTGGGGGAAAAGAACTTGTATTGCGGATCTTGTGCAGTGCGCTCACCCGCCGCTAAAACGCCGCCCCCAATTCTGAGGTGTTCGTTTGGAGGCATGAGGCTTAATCGTGTCTCAATACTTGTGCAATCAATCAAACCCCAACAATATTCCAAACTTCCTAACACGTTGCCCAAAATTAGTGGCAGGCGCTATCGTTTGGGGGCGCAACTCGAACAAGACTCCCAAACGAATACGAATGCTTCAGTATTGAAGTCGGCATTTTCATAGCCGGCGGCGCGCAATAACAAGCTTCAACGCCGAGGCTGAGCTAAAGTCCATTTCAAATTGCTTCTTCCACAATCCTTTTAAGTTTCTCCAATCCTGTTTTCGCCGTTTGCAACGGATTTGCCTGCCAATAAGTTTTGTTGAAAAGTTCTAATGAGAGTACGCCTGAAAAGCCTATTGAGCGAAGGTCGCGCAATACTTCCGCGATAGGTGCGATTCCGTCTCCAGGGAAAACCCGTAGCGAGTCGTCGATGTTCGCGCGAGGCGGGTTCGCAGGATAGTCGTTTACATGGAAGACAGGAATCGAGGCGGCGTTGAGAAGTTTCAATCCGTTGAAACCGGAACCCCCCTTGTAGAGGTGGTAGATATCCGGCAGAATGCATGCGCTAGGATGATCCGCATTCAAAGCGACCTGCGCCGCCTCTCCGAGCGTGCCGAGCGTTTTTGAGAAGCCCCAGACCTCTACCATTGGGACGACTCCCATTGAGTCCCCTAATTCCAACAATGACCGGTACCGTTCGGCTGCTTTTCGCAGGTCGAAATTTTCGATTTCCGTCGCGCCTGCAGGGGGAGCCGCTATTCTTGTGCCGCCGATCTCGCTGAGAAGCCCCATATCCCGTTTCGCTTCCTCAAACCCTTTTTTTCGTCGATCAGGGTCGTCTGATATCCACTCTGCAAAACCGATTCCTCCCTCGACTGTCATGCCGAGGTCTCGAATTTGTTTGTCCAAGTCCTTCAAGCCGCCATGCTTCTGCGCAAAAGCGGCAAGTTCATCGATCCAGGGTTCGATCGCGCTATAACCCGCTTTCGCCGCTATCTCTACAACTGCATTGATAGGCAGACGTTCGCCGAATTCTCTATAACCCATGATCGTACTTGTGTTGAAGCAGTATCTGAATGACGCCTTCACAGCGCCCGATTCTACCGACATTTGATTATAGGCTCCTTTATCTCAGTCGCAACAGTCTTTTCAACCTGCGAAACGGCGCTCTCATCGCGACGCGTAGATAACTCGAATGATTTGAAAGTAATTTCTCCGTCGGCGACCCGGAAACCTTCTGAGAAGGAGGAAATCAAGTCTCATTGGTTAATTTACAAAGTATTGACCTGCAGGGGAAGCGCTCCTGCCAAAAATTAATGGCGCTTCGATCAATGTCGAAGCAGGAGAAACAAATGGCTGTCGAAAAAAGTAAAAAAGAAGAGGCGAATGAGCAAAGAAGAATGGTTCGAGCGCAGATTTCACGTCGGTATATAGACTCCTCTCTCCTGAATATCAGCGTCATCGGCGGGGTGGTCTACCTCACAGGCGTCATCAAAGCGCTCCGAACTCACCCGGACGTCAATCTGAAGGAAGAGATGGAGACGATCTCAAAAGTGCTTCGTCAATCCGGTATGCGAGACGTTACTTGGGATGTGAACCTGCGAACCTGAGCGTCGATGCCTGGATGCAAAACTCTCATCTCATCTCAGGTCTATGTCGTAATGTATTAATTCCGGACTTTATTTGGAATTAAAGACTGCGCTTCAAGGGTCATGATAGAATGGCTCAAGCTAAAATATTTGAAGGGACCTGGGATCAATTGACCGCTATTTCTGAAGAGTTCCCGAGCGGAGCTAAGTTGACCCTCACTGTCCTGACCCAACCCGCGTTCGAATCCGGTCGAGAACAAAATGATTTAAGTCCGCAAGAGAAAATTCGCTTGTTGGATGAACTTGCCGTCAAAAATCGTTGCATTCCCGCTCTTCCCAAAACAACGTATGAGCGAGAAAATCTCTACTCGGATGAACTGGATCTAGATTAATCTCA
>JAYVOT010000298.1:0-2067 GCA_043757795.1 Chthonomonadaceae bacterium
GAATCGATGATGAAATACTATTCAACCGAGCATTGAATTTATTGAGCCATGGTGGTTATTCGCTCTATGAACCTATGGAAATGGTTGAAGACAATAAAATACTCTTCAAAAAAATCTTTGAGGAGTTTGTAGAGAAATTTCAATTCCAAATACCTGAATTAGAAGCTGCAGATCAAGATACGAATGAGACGACATGACACAACAGACTAGCAAAGAACTTGGCAAAGTTCTTTGGGGCATTGCCGACAAACTCCGGGGCGCGATGGATGCGGACGATTTTCGCGACTATATGCTCGCCTTCCTCTTCCTGCGTTATCTCTCCGACAACTACGAAGATTCCGCGCAAAAGGAGTTAGGCTCCGACTATCCCGTGTTTGTGAAGGAGGAGCGAGGCGCGCCGCTCTACGCCTGGTATCAGGAGAATCCTGACGACATCAAGGAGTTTGAAAGGACTATGAGCCGAAAGGCGCAGTACACCATCAAACCCGAGTTTCTCTGGAAAAGCATCGCGGAACAGGCGAGGACTCAGAACAGCGACCTGCTAGGAACCTTGAGGGACTGTTTCAAACATATCGAAGAGGACTCCTTCGGTTCCTCCTACAGGGGACTATTCTCCGAAATTCGTCTCGACTCGGACAAGCTCGGCAAAAACCACTCGGAACGAAACGAAAAACTCTGCGCCATCATCAGCAAAATCGCCGAAGGTTTGGAGCAGTTCTCCAGGGATAAAGACATTCTGGGAGACGCCTATGAGTATCTCCTCGGGCAGTTCGCCGCTGGTTCCGGCAAAAAGGCGGGCGAGTTCTACACCCCGCAACAGCTCTCCAGCATTCTTTCCGCCATCGTGACTCTGGACAGCCAGAATCCGGAAGCAGGCAAAAGGAAGCGACTGGAAAGCGTGTTGGACTTCGCCTGCGGTTCCGGCTCGCTGCTGCTCAATGTCCGAAATCAACTGGATGTCGAAGGGATTGGGAAGATATACGGGCAGGAAAAGAACGTCACCACCTTCAACCTCGCCCGGATGAATATGCTGTTGCATGGCGTGAAGGACGCGGAGTTCGAGATTTTTCATGGCGATACGCTCACAAACGATTGGGAGAAGCTGAAAGAAGCAAACCCGTCAAAAAAAGCGGAGTTCGATGCAGTCGTCGCCAATCCCCCCTTCAGCTATCGGTGGGAACCTACGGACGCAATGGGAGACGATGTTCGCTTCAATAACTACGGCATCGCCCCCAAATCGGCGGCGGATTTCGCTTTCCTCTTGCATGGGTTCAACTATCTCAAGCAGGACGGCGCGATGGCGATCATTCTGCCGCATGGAGTCCTCTTCCGGGGAGGCGTGGAGGAGCGTATTCGCACCAAACTTCTCAATGACAATCACATCGATACCGTCATCGGGCTGCCCGCCAACCTCTTCTACTCCACCGGAATTCCTGTCTGCATACTGGTTCTAAAGAAGTGCAAGAGGTTCGATGACGTGCTGTTCATCAATGCCGCTGATCATTTCGATAAAGGCAAGCGCCAGAACGTCCTGTCAGAGGGTCATATCCAAAAAATCGTTCAGACTTATCAGTATCGTATGGATTTAGAGCGTTATTCCCGGCGGGTTCCGATGGAAGAGATCGCCAATGAGCACCAGTACAATCTCAATATCTCCCGCTATGTGAGTACGACCGTCGCAGCGGAGGAGATCGATCTGACGGCTGTCAATGCCAACCTGATCGAAATCGAGAGGCGAGTCGAGGCGGCTACAGACAAGCACAACGCTTTTCTCATTGAGTTAGGGTTGCCTTCGCTGCCCTCTCTCAAAGCCTGAGGCAATGCTTCGAACAAGCACAAGATACTATTGATAAGCCACTACCAAGGCTTCAATAAGCCGAATAGGAAGGTGTAAAAAGACGGAAGGGCGAAATCGCCCTTCCGTCTTTTTACAACTGCGTGTCATACCCATAGCGAGATTACAGCTTCTCCACCGGAGTCAACACGACTGTCTGACTGCCTTTATCAAAGGTCGTGTCATAACCCGTCGCCACCTCGAGGTAGCGGAGCGGGACATACACGGCGCCG
>JAYVOT010000299.1:0-2064 GCA_043757795.1 Chthonomonadaceae bacterium
CTATGGCGGAGGGACAAACTCGTCACGCGCCGCCGCTCTCGATGTATAGAAGGGCTGGCGAAACAGTATACATCTCCGGATGCGGGGCTGTGAACGAACTTGGCGAATTCGTTTCGCCTGATTTTGAGGAGCAAATGCGCTATACGATGGAGATGATGCGATCCGCCCTGAGGGATGCCGGCGTCGATTTCAAAGAGGTCGTATCGGTGCGGAGTTATGTCCAAAATTCGGAAAACTTGCCTCTTTACAATCGCATCTACCAGGAGTATTTCTCCATGCCCTACCCCGCTCGCACTACAATTGTAAACTGCTTGCCTCCGGGGCTAGAGTTTGAGATGGATTGCATTGCCATTTTAAAGGACCAACGCGAATGAACTCCGACTTCAAGATAGCGGTTATCAGCACGATCTATTATCCTGCTTCTCATGCGGACGTCATTGCAACAAGATGGTTGGAGCCGCGGGAGAGCGACAAAGAGTGGGGTTGGGACACGCCGAAATCGCGAATCGCCTCCTTCTATGTCGAACAGTTTCCTGCTATCGACGCTCGCGATTTGACTGAGGAAGAGTTTGAAAGGGAAAAATACCGCACAGACGTCGATCTCGCGCGTTTGATGTCGGAGAAGCACGGCGTTCCTCTATTTGCCACTGTGCGCGAAGCGTTGATGCTCGGAGGCGACTCTCTCGCGGTTGACGCTGTGTTGCTTATCGGCGAACATGGCGAGTATCCCTTCAACGAACTGCGCCAGAAAATGTACCCCCGAAAAGAACTTTTTGACGAAATTGTCAAAGTGTTTCAAGAAACCAACCAAGTCGTTCCGTTATTCTGCGACAAACACCTTTCCTGGAACCCCGGCTGGGCGAAAGAGATGTTTGAAACTACCCAGAGGATGCAAATTCCTTTCTTTGCTGGTTCAAGCCTGCCATTAGTCGGTTTGGATCCGCCAGCTCCTGATCTCACCGGAATGAAGTTGATGGAATATGTCAGCCTGTTCTACGTTGGACCGGAAGCCTATGGATTTCACGGTTTGGAACTTATGCAATCGCTCATTGAAAAGCGGCACGGAGGCGAAACGGGGATTCGAAGCATCACTGCATACGTCGGGGACGAAGTCGAAAAGGCAATGGCTGAAGGAGTATGGTCTCGCGATCTTTTCGAGGCGGCGATGCGATCAACCGTTGCGAAAAAAAATGGAGATTGGCGCGAAAACTGCAAGGGAGTCGCCACTTACGAAGGTACGAGCAGCCCGTCCGCGTTCGTTTTTGAACACGCTGATGGCTTGCGTTCAGCGCATATCATGTTGGAAGGTCACCTCCAAGATTTTACTGTTGCGATGCGGCTTGAAGACGGGACTGTTTTGGCAGGCAGAAGCGCAATCGGGGGAACTGACAGTTTTCACGGACATTTTGCAACTCTGGACGCAAATATCGAACGTTTTTTTCTCACGGGGAAACCTCCCTTTTCGCCGACACGCAATTTGCTGACGACTCTTGCTATCGCAGCCTCCATGAAGGCGCTGCATACTCCCGGTAAAACTCTCGAAACTCCGGAGTTGCTTTTGAACTATTGAATCCGGATTTTGCATGAGCGTCTACGATAGGGTGCGCAATTGAAGTAATATTTCCAAAGTCTGATTTGGACTTTCGCACAGCGTCTCCTTCACAAATGGAAGTTTAAGCTACAGATGCGGGCGATCGTCTCTTAACAACGAGGCGGCAAACTTCGCATGGAAAATGGACAAATTGGGAGCGAGATTTTTCTTTCGGGGTTAAGTTGCATTCCGGTTGATATGAGATTGCGCGACGAATCGTCACTATTCCAATGAAAGCTGCACAAGTAGAGCTACAATTGTTGGCAATTCGTCAACAGTCGATTGAATTCTTGCGCTTGAAAAAAACTCGGCATATACCGCCTGCTAGGTTTTCTGAAGCCAAAGTGATACGAAGCGTGCATGAAACGAGGAGAAACTCATGATTCAGTTGACTGAAACTCAAAAAGAACATTTTGTTCGCGAGGGCTACCTGGTTGTGAGCGGATTGTTGCCGCCCGTACTCGTTGCGGAAA
>JAYVOT010000300.1:0-2062 GCA_043757795.1 Chthonomonadaceae bacterium
GCTTAATCTCTTCAAGTGATCTCACTAGCCAATATTTACCTCGCAACTAACCGCTATCTTTGCTTACGAATTAAAACTTTTTGACATTCAGGCAGAGCTGATTGAGAAGTTTCAATAAATCGTATCCTTGCGGAGCGGAGCTATCACAATTTACGTTCACGAGTCAATTCTATGTGGGCAAAGAGTTCTGAGTGACGAAATGTCGAAACCATAAGTGTTTCAACTAATCTTACAGTACGAAGTAGGACATTAATCATTCAAGTTGGAATTTGGCAAGACGGAATCGCAAGATAATTCATGCAGGATTGCAACCACTCAAAATCTTCTTTTTTGAATTAAAATGAGTTTCAAATCTCAGTGTCTGTTCAGATCTGTTTGTGCTGAGTTTCTTTTTTTTGTCAAGTCCGGTTGTTTGGGGGACAACTGCAGACTTCTATCCCAAGCTGCGATGGCAAGTTCAGAGGAACGTTGCTCTTCATAGGCGTCACCGAGACGAGCGAACAACGTCGCATTTTTCGGTTCCCTTCCGATTCGCTTTTGCAACTGCGAGATCAAGAGCGAAAGCGCATGATTTCGCTCAAATTTCTTCCTCAACTCCGAAGCTTCGTTGGCTTTTCCGGAAAGTTGCAGGGCTCGACTGAGGGCGTACATTGACTGAGAATCATCCGGTTTTACTGCCAATGCCGCCTGAAATTTTTCAGCCGCTTTTGAAGGCTGGTTTTTCTCAAGTAGCCACTGACCCCAATGATAAAGAGGCTCTCGGGATTCCAGTTTTTTGTCGAGTAGATCAGTCGCTTTTGAGAAAGACTGTTCAATTTCCGATTGATTGCTTTCCCTTTCAGGCAGACGTGTAAGAAGTTCTGCCAGAGCGGTCAGCGCCTCGGCATTCATAGGGTCGAGTCGGGTCGCTTTTCTGAGAGCTTCTTCCGCCTGAACGAGATCGCCAAGAGCCGTTTCCGCCTTCCCGCGAGTCAGCGCCGGTGAAAAATTTGCAGTTTCCAACGCCTCCGCCTTAGCCGCCGCTTTCGCCGCCTCGCTCCAACGATGCGTTTCTAACGCGGATTTTGCGGCCCCTTCCAATGCCGGAGCGTTTTTTGAATCCAGATCGACGCTTTTTTGAAACTCCTCATACGCCTTTCCCCAGGCATTGTCCCTGCTCAAAATATCGCCGTACAATCGATGCGCCTGCGAGGACGAGGGTTCAGCGAGGACGCCTGCCATTGCGGATTGAACCGCAGATTCCCTGTCTCCGCGCCGTATAGCGATTTCGGTGGCGCGATTCCAGTATCGCGCCTTGCCTCGATCCGCTTTTGCAGCCGCTAAATAGTTTCGAGCCGCCTCATCCATCAAGCCCTGCGCCTCAGCCCTGCGTGCAAGCTCTACCAGAGCGTCGAGGTTGGGAGGCGAAGAGGAGGCAAGCCGAATCAAAGTAGCTGCGTCCATACGGCGAAGTCGAAATTGAGCGGCTGGAGGCGAAAAATAACCGAGAGCGAACGTCAAAATCAACGCTCCAACTAAAAGCAGAAGTTTGACTGGGCTGTGCCGAGGACCATCCGGCTGATTCTTTCGCCTCATTTTGGGGTTTCCTCAATCGTGACGTACCTCGAAAACCGATCAATCGGAACCTGCTGCGTCTTGCCGCCATGCCAGATTACAGTCAGACGCGCAGATTTTGGGGTTTCTCCCAGACCGAAGAGCGCGCGCGGATCAGAAGCGGAGAGATAGCCGCGCCCGGTTTGAATCTCTCGAATTTGGGTTTTCCCATCCGCTGTCAAAATCACCTTCGAACCGATTGCATCTCGATTGCCGTGACCTCCTATCAGTCGAACTCCCAGCCAGGAGCGAAGAGGGGAGTCGTTGTGCAAAAGCAACGGCTTGCCTTCTGCGTTGACGACTAACGCATCCGGTCTGCCGTCGTTGTCATAATCGCCAATGGCAAGACCCCTTCCGACGATGGCTTCAGAAAAGCCTATTCCGCAACCTTCGCTCACTTCTTTGAAAACACTCTTTTCATTATGAAAACACTGGAGCTTCTGCTTGTAAGTCGCGGGCGGTTGAAATT
>JAYVOT010000301.1:0-7529 GCA_043757795.1 Chthonomonadaceae bacterium
CCCAACCCGTTGAGACGTTTTCTTCCGGTTTCACGACTACGAGCCAAAACGGCGGAACGTCAGTCGCATTCGATAGCAGTTCGCCTCGCCCCCTCGCAACCGCAGTTCCGCCAGTCAAGAAAAAAGGGACGTCCGAACCAAGTTGCGCCGCAAGCCGATGGAGAGTCTTCTCATCCAAATTCAACATGAACAGAGAGTTGATTCCCAACAGAGCCGCCGCTGCGTCGCTGCTGCCTCCGCCTAGCCCCGCTTGCGAAGGGAGGTTCTTTCGCAGATGAAGGTTCACGCCCCGGCTCAGTATTCCTCCCGCCGATTCGTTTGCCGCTGCAATCGCAAGAGCCGCGGCGCGAACAACAAGATTTGTCTCGTCCGCGGGAACTCCTTCAGCGTTCTCTCCCTCGCACTCAAAGACGATCTCGTCGTCTTCCCGACTAGAGAGAGTCAGCGTATCGGAAAGGGAAATAGTCTGCATAATGGAGGCGAGGCTGTGAAAGCCGTTCCCGCGTTTGCTGAAGATATCGAGCGTAAGGTTGATTTTGGCGTAGGCTTGAAGGGTGATTGTAGAGGGCATGATGAATGTTCAACGATGGGTATTGTTAGCGGGATTGGATTCTTGATTAGAGTTGGGCGCAGTTCGCGCAAAACAATGCTCCATTCAACCTCTCCTCTGCAAAGAGAGGTCAGCATGTCGCCCCGGGAAGGCGATTGGAGCCGGGGGCAAGACTAGCAATCTTGCCCCCTATCCCATAATCGCTTTTTACTTTGCCGGAGGAACTTCTCACCCCCGCAGGTTCTCGATTTTTTCGACGTAGCGGCAAAGCAGTCGATCCGCTTGCGCTTTAGAGTCGGCTTCCGCGTAGACATGAAAGAAGGGTTCCGAAGAGTCGGGCAGAACCAGCGCCCACTCGCGCTCCTTCAGGAATTTGATGCCGTCGATCATCTCGACCCTCATCCCGTCTTCGCCCTCAGTCGCATCCGCCTCTTTTGTGAGCACGCGCATAATGCGCCCCTTCGCCTCCCAGGGACAACGAACCATCGCTTTCGAGACGTTCGCGACCGGCATCTGTTCGGAAATGTCAGAAACGTTCAAATCAGAGATAGCGAGCATCTCCAGCAATTTGCCGAAAGCGTACATTCCGTCGAAGGAAGGTTGAAACTCTGAGAAGATGAAACTGCCGCTGTCGTCGCCGGCGAAATCCACTCTCTCGGCGGCGGGAGTCAGCGAGGAACAGAGCGTCATCAAGTCGCGAACATCCGTCTTGGTTCGCGTGACGGTTCCGCCGTGAAGTTGAACCAGGTCCTCGATCATGCGCGGCGCCGTCACCGGAACAGCCACTCTCGCCCGTTCCTTCGTCCTTGCCACGAGCACCGCCATGATCGCGAGGAGGTCGTCTCCTTCAATCAGTCTGCCGTTTTCGGAAAGCAGGGTCATACGCTCCCCGCCCGCTTCGAAGAAGACTCCGAGATCGGCTCCGAGGGTCTGCACGATCTGCGCCAGACTCCTTAGCGAAGCATCGCGTTGTTCAGGGTTTTTGGGTATCTTTGTAACATCCGGATAGGCGTTCAATGCGATCAGTTCCACGCCTAATCTGCCCAGCATCGTCGGGAAAATCTGCGCGAGGCTGCCGTAAGCGAAATCGACGACTACTTTCAAGCCGCGGTCTTTGATAGTCGATCCCTTAAGATGTTTGTAAAAATCTTCGGAATACTGCTCAATGGACCGACTCGCAAACTCCAACGCGCCAACCTGCTCCGCGTCGACTCGGCGAAAATCCTCTCGATAGAAGATCGTTTCGACCTTGCGCTCAGCGTTTTTGGAGAGATAGATTCCCTGCCCGTCGAAGAACTCGATTAGAGCCATTTTCGGGTTGTCCGGAGACATTCTGATATGCACGCCTCCGCCGGCTTGCGCTCCCAAAATGCTATGCCGCGAGACCGGAAGAGGCATCGAGCGCATGTCTAAAACATTCACGCCGACTGAGAAAAGACCGGATAGAATGGCGCGTTTAAGCATTCGTGACACGGCGCCTGACTCACGGCATGTCACGACAGTAGCCCCGCGTTTGAGATAGCCGCCGAAGGATGCGCCCATTTTGCAAGCGAAATCAGGCGTGATTTCGATGTTCGCGATGCCCAACACGCCCTGTTTTCGGAAGAGCGAACCTGCCCATTTTTGTCCCCATATGAGACTCATCGTGACAGTGCTGCCGGCTTCTATCACCTTGTCGGGCCAAAGCTTTATTTGAGTTCGTATGGTTGCGCCGTCTTCAATGTGACAACGATCTCCGATGACCGCTCCCTCTTGAATAGTGACGTTGTTTTTGATCGTTACGTGGGCGCAAACGGTACAGGCGGAAAGGTGAGACTCTGAGCCGACATAGACGTTGTCCCAGAGGACGCTGCGGTGAATAGTGGCTTTCGACTCGACTATTGCGTTGTCGCCCAGAACGCTGTAGGGACCAATGACGGCTCCCGCTTTTATTCGAGCGTTTTGTCCAATCATAACGGGAGCGTGCAACAGAGCGTCCGGATCGATATCGGCGCCTTCGCCAATCCAGACTCCAGGCGTTTTTTGCTCTTTACCGCCGAATAGCTCCAACTTTGTCGCTCCGTCAAGGACGGTATATTGCGACTCGCGATACTGTTGAAGGCTGCCGACATCGCACCAGTAGTCCTCGCTCATGATATAGCCGAACATAGGCTTGTTTTCAGTAAGTATCTGCGGGAAAATGTGCGAAGACCAGTCGTAGTTTTTGCCCTGCTCCATGTAGTTGAAAATGGACGGGTCTAAAATATACATGCCGGTATTGACTGTGTCGGAAAACACTTCGCCCCAGGAGGGTTTTTCAAGGAAACGACGAATTCGTCCTTCGTCGTCGGTGATGACGACTCCAAACTCCAACGGATTGTGAACGTGAGAGAGCACGATGGTCGCCAGGCTCTTCTTCTCTTCATGATATCGAATCGCTTTGGTGAGATCGAGGTCTGTCAGGGCGTCTCCGGATATGATGAGGAAGGTGTCATCCTTCAGGAGATTTTCCGCCTGTTTCACGCTCCCCGCAGTACCAAGCGGAGTCTCCTCTACGGAGTAGAAAAGCGTGACGCCTAAGTCTGAACCGTCACCGAAATAGTTCTCGATTTCATCTGCCAAATAGTGGAGCGTCACGACTATCTCAGTGATGCCGTGTTTCTTCAAGAGAAGAATAATATGTTCCATAATTGGCGCATTGAGCGCCGGAACAAGCGGTTTGGGGCGATGCGAGGTCAATGGACGTAGTCGCGTACCCTCTCCCCCTGCCATGATGACTGCGCGCATTTCTTAGCTCCCTCTTCGTGCGGTTTCCGGCAATAATGATCGGCGCAGAACCGACATGCAATTAATCATAAATATTTCTACTCATGGCGTAAAAATCCTTCATTTCGCGAAAAAAAATTGATTGCCTAAAGACGACCTCTAATTCTCCGCTTCTGACTGAACGTTCGGCGAACCAATTAGGAACTTTCAGAATGCTATTGAAAGTTCCGAAGCGCTTTTGTTGAGCTATTTTTCCTGTGCAAACCGATCAAACGCCCCGAAAGTCAGCAATGATCCTCCCACGAAAGCGAAGAGCGGACCCGATTGCAACCCGAAGTGAAGGAGGGCGGTCACGAAGCAGACGATACCGCATAACCCCTGCACGATAGCAAGAGACATTTTTGTAGACGGGCTGACATTGAAAGCAAGCAACAATCCGCTAAGGATCGAACTGATTGTCAATGGCCATCTGATTCCGGGCATTGCAGACCCGGAACGCGTGACCACCACATTCTTATAGAGAGCGGGAGCGACCCCTGCAGGAATATTGAGCGGGGATATCCAGGGCAGGAATAGACTCGCAATGCAAAGAGCCATTCCGATGAGGATGAGCGTTTCCGCCCGTGAGAGAAGACGTTTGAACTCGCCGGTCGGTCTTGGAGATGGGTTTTTCTGTGTTGGAAGTGACATGTACAGCCTTTTGTTTTAAAAATGAAACGGGGACAAAAGTCGCCTTCGCGTGTCGCTCACTTAAATCTTGTGAAAGACTCGTCCTCAGGCGGAGAATTGCCGTTAGTAGCCTCCGCTTGCAGTGCGCCGATCATACCTCTTCCACTCCGGATAGGCGACTTACTCCCACATTCTCTTGCCGACTTCGCCGCCGAGGGCTTCGTGCGTCTCTCTCAGTAGTAGCGGAATGGGTAAATTTCGAGGGCATCGCGGAAGGCAATCGCCGCAATCGGTGCAGAAGCTCCCGTCAGCGCCGGTGAACCAGTGCCCCGCTCCGCCGACTTTCGCGCCCGTTTCCGGATCTTTGTGTTGGAACAGTTTGTATCGGTATTTGCCGAACTCATCCATATCATACGCGGAAAGAAGGTTGCGGAGTCTCAGAATTTCAGGAATGTTGACGTCCTCCGGACATGGAAGGCATTCGTGGCAAAAGTTGCAATAGGAGTCCCCAAGAGAACCCATTGCAACTTCGAGCCTATCGAAGATCGCTTTTTCTTCCGATGAGAGCGGACCGTGAACAAGGTTCGCCATTCGCAAATGCGCATCGAAATCAGACGTTCGTTCGCATCCGAGGGAAAGAGTGTGAACATGCGGTTGATTTAGCAACCACCGTTGATTCATCTCGATAGGCGTAAGCGGGGCGCAGAGTTCCGCTAGCTTTGAAGAAGGCTTGAAAAGCTGTCCGCCCTTGTCCGTCGGGGAAATGATGAAGACGCCCATGTCTTTACTTACAGCAAGTTCGACTGCCGGAAGATTCCTCTGATTGATGTAGTAGTAATGCAAGTTGACCGATGAGAACAGGTCTGTGTTCAGGGTGTCGCAAATGACTTCAAGGGGCGCGTGTGTGGAGAACCCGAGGTGGGAGACGATTTTTTCATTCATCGCTTTTTCGCAAGCGGTGATGCAACCTCCTGATTTAGTGGAGATTTCTATTAGTTCCGGCGTGTTTATGCCATGCAGGTCGAGATTGTCCACAAGCGCGACGCCCATTCGAGTCATGCTGTCATCAAGGTCTTTGCGAAACTGATCTTCGCTGTCGGAAGGACCGAGTTTTGTGGTTAGCCAAAACTCTTCACGCTTGACGATGCCTTCTTTGAGAGCAAGTCCGATAATCTCTTCGCTTCGCCCGTAACCTCTCGCCGTCTCAATGTGATTTATCCCGACATCCAGCGCTTTTCTCAAGGTCGAGAAGGCGCGATCAAGGGCTTGAGTCTCGGTCTCTTCGTTTTCCGGAATGATTCTCATCGCTCCAAAGCTGAGGACGCTGAGGTCCATTTCCGTCTTTCCAAATCGGCGTCGTTGCAACAGGCGGCTCCTTCGTACTTGGCGATGTCTTTTAAACAGACAAGGCGCATCTTATCGTTGATACTATTATACTCTCGTTTATGCCGGGAGAGAGTCACACGGCCCTTTTAAAAAGCAAAGAATTGCGTTCATGCGGTGAACTAGCCCCGATGCGGAGTTGGGACTTGATGCGATACAAGAAGAGATTTAGAATATTTCTAGTGAAGGAAAATTGTAATCTGCAAGTAATTTTGCAGTTAAGGGAGCGACAACCGTTTGCAACGACGTTTCCGGCGATGCAGTAAGTCATAATGAGTCAGAAAGAGTAAATCCGGCGCTTATCGAACATCGGGTTTTTCAGGAGAGGGAATTACCATGCTCATATTTTGGGTCATTGTCGTCGCGATGGTCATTATTTACTTTCAACTCAGACGAAATTGGCCGAATAGGACGCAAAGCAAGAAAGAAATCGTTCGCACTCACTGCAGCGTCTGCGGCGCTAAGTCCGTGACTTGGAAGGGGCAATATTGCAGCCATGAGTGCGAAGCGCGACTCGCGAAAAGTATGGATGATCAGCACGACAGATTTGAGGACATGGACTGAGAGTTTAAAATGCACGTTATACTGAAGAAAACGAATGCTTCTTCAAGTTTACCGCTGGTTGGTAGCTCATTATTATGTTTATTAATTTATAATAGGAGTTAGCGCCTATCAAGTAATCTAACTTGCGGCTCCTCGTCCCGCTCGTGCCCGATCCGCGATTCTGCTGCCGTGATCCGATTCCCAACACCGCTTCGCAGACGGGAAGATTTTGCCGGGGTTGCAGAGTTCGTTCGTGTTGAAGACGCTTTTGACCTTCTCCATCAGCGCAAGGTCGGCTTCAGTGAACATTCGGGCGAGGGCGTCGATCTTCTCCAGTCCGATGCCGTGTTCGCCGGTGACGGAGCCGCCAACATCCACGCACAGTTGAAGTATCTCCTCGCCTGCCTGCATCACCGCCTCAAGTTGCTCCGGTTTCGTTTCGTCGTACATCAGGTTCGGGTGCAGGTTCCCGTCTCCCGCATGAAAAACGTTTCCTACTTCCAGCCCGTGCCGGGTCGCGATGGCTCGAACCTCTTTGATCACCTCCGGGAGTTTCGTACGCGGAATGACGCCATCGTGCGTCACCATCGAGAGTCCCGTGCGCCCCAACGCCCCGAAGGCCTGTTTCCGCGCCTTCCAGAGCAGTGCGCGTTCGAGGTCCGTACTCGCCTGCCGGACTTCCCTTGCGCCGTGTTTCAAGGCGATCTCCTTTGCCCGGTTCGCCTCCAAATCAAGCCCTACGTCCAGCCCGTCCATCTCGATTATCAAGACCGCTTCCGCATCGTCTGGAAACCCGAGATGAAACGCCTCCTCGCAACACTTGATGATAAAGGTATCGACAAGTTCTAAAGCTGCGGGCAGAAGCCCCTGCGCGATAATGTCGGAGACCGTGAGAGTCGCCTGATCAACTGTTTCAAAGATGGCGAGCAAGGTGCGAACCGAGCGAGGGAGCGGAGTCAACCGAATGCAAACTTCGGTAACGATTCCAGTCGTGCCCTCCGAGCCGACGATCAACCCGACCATATCGTAGCCCGGCGCATCCTCGACTTTCCCGCCGAACTCTACGACCTCGCCGTCCGGCATCACCATTTTGACGCCTGTTACGTGGTTGGTCGTCACGCCATACTTCAAGGTGTGCGGTCCGCCCGCGTTCTCCGCGACGTTTCCGCCGACCGTGCAGGCTCCCTGACTCGAAGGGTCCGGCGCATAGTGCAGGTTGTCTTTTTTGACCGCTTTCGTGAGGTAAGTGTTGACAGTTCCCGCCTGCGCGATCATCCTCCGGTTGGGAATATCCACCTCAAGAATGGCGTTAAGACGAATCGTCGAGATGATTAGTCCGCCTGTAATCGCGGTCGCGCCGCCGGAGAGTCCGGTTCCCGCCCCTCGCGGAGTGAAAGGAATATTCAAGCGATTGCAAACCTTCACAATCTTGCTGACCTGCTCCGTAGTGCGCGGCAACACGACGCAATCGGGAAATCGCTTTTCCGGCGAATAGGCGTCGCAGTCGTAAGAACGCAACTCCGCTTCCCCGGTGAGGACGCCCTCGGAGCCGAGAATGGCGATCAGTTCGAGAACCAGTTGCGATTGGTTTGCAGTGCGGGTCGGGATTTGTGTCGAGGGCATTTCGGGAAACTCCAGC
>JAYVOT010000302.1:0-2062 GCA_043757795.1 Chthonomonadaceae bacterium
CGCCACGTCTTCCGCTTCTCGCGAATTATGCAGCACATGTCCTGCCAGGCGAACAACTCTATCTCGGTAGCGATCCAACACCCAACGAATCGCCTTTTCTTCTCCCAGTACGCATCTGTCCAACCATGCTCTCTCTTCACGCCGTTCCGCGTAGTCGATGACTCCTACGACGGAGTTGGGAGACATGATGCTTTCAGCTAGTTTCCATACACTTGTGCTCATACTGCGTGCCTAAATCCTCTCAAAGCGTGTGACGGGCGAACGGCGGGGATATGTTCGGAAAAGTTTGCCGTTTTCCTCGCTCGCAAAGCAGCTCTTGCTTCGCCCATCAAGTCGTCTCATTATCAATCCGTTAGGTTGTCTTGCAAATGATTGAAAGTCTTTCTCTTTCGTTCAAACTGTCATTTATGCGAGTCTACCTTATAATCCTTCATAAGTATTCTTCTTTTTTGAATAATCTCTTGAATATCGTGATTTTCATGACTATTCACTTCAGAATCGAGTGTAGCGAGTACAATATCGCCGTGACGTTTAGGAAAAAGCGGCGCGCCTGTCGAAACTGAAGTCAGACTATTTTCAATTTATCGCGTCGACCAACCCTCTTTTCGCAAGGTTAAGAGTCCGAGCGCCTATTTTCATCGGTGCAAATCGTTGAAAGAGAAGCGTACCGACTTTTTGGAAGAACTATCAGGCGGGGCGAAAATTGCGTTTTTTCAAGGAGCATGGAGAATGAAAACTTTCAAGAGAGCAAGTATGATAGGAGTGTTGGCTTGCATTGCAATCAACGCCAACCTATCTTTTGCACAAACGCCTTCTAGCGGAGACACTGATGGCAAAATAGTGATTACCGTGAACGGGGAGATGATTCGTCAATCGGAGTTGTTTGATCGTCTGCTGAGAATACGCGCTCAGGATTTCATCTTGTCGCTCGCGCCTCCTTCTTTCAAACAGGATTCGGCAGGGCATCTCGCCGTCAGCGCGATCATCAATGAACGTTTGATTTTACAGTGGGCGTCGAAAACGAATCAACTCCCCACGGACAACGAAGTGAATGCGGAGTTTGACAAGATTAAAACTCAGCCTGGCGTCTTGCAAGGAATCGAGAAGAAGCTTTTCACGGAGGCGGACGCGAAATACGAAATCCGATGGCAGCGAGCGCGCTTCAATTTGGCGACTACGGCCGTTTCGCTGAATCCTGGCGATGGAGAAGCGTTCTATAAGGCGCACCTGGCAAATTTTACCGCTCCTGAACGTTGGACTGTTTCCGCTCTACGAACGACGAAGGAAGCGGATTTGCCAAAACTCAAAGATGCTATCAAGGCGGGGAAACCATTTTTGGAAATCCTCAAAACGTATAATGAGGATACCGGATTGAAAGATCGAGAGGGTGAATTCGGGGTGTTGACGGGCAACGATCCGAACATCCCGCCGCAAATCCGAGACGCCATTAAAGCGATGAAGATCGGGGAACTTTCCAGCCCGATCAGAGTGGATGTCAATGCGGCGCCTGGCAGACCCAAATCGGTGAACTGGTTTGTTTTCCAACTCACTCGCTACGACCCGAAAAAAGTTCAGTCTCTTGCTGAAGTGAAGGAGCAATGCGAGCGCCTGGCCTTGCTTGAACGCGCCGGGGGAATACAGATCGCAGACAAGAAGATCACCGATTATCGCACTCAATCCAAAATCGCCATTGACCTGCCCGGGTTCGACGATCTGCTTCCTCCCAAAAAACCCTAGTCCGAAGGCTCAGTTCACTATAATTCATGTTTACGCAAAAACAAATTCTCGTTGAGATGTATTGCATCGTTGCGAATCGTCACGACGGGCGGAGCCGCTTTTCAAATGCGCCATCGGCGGGAAGCCCTTCGGGCGATAATCCAACCCGCAACTTTGGGAATCGTCACATCGGGCAGAGCCTTTTTTCAAATTTGTGCCGGGCGTTTTCATTTCATTTCAATTCAATACCCGGCTAAGCGCAGAGCGCTTCCAAACCCCGACAGCCCAAACCCTGCATCTCACGAACCGTGTGTTTTCATTTCAACACCCGGACATTTCGTCCTAC
>JAYVOT010000303.1:0-2060 GCA_043757795.1 Chthonomonadaceae bacterium
GAAGGGCGCTTCGGAGTCCGTCTTGAAAACATCGTTACTGTGACTGAACGCGGAGTGAGATCCATGAACGCCGAAATCTCGCCCACCCTCAAAATCGTATAGCCTTGTGACGCATATTTGAAACTCGAGTTGCAACAAGCCCTCTACATAATGAGCGGTAGCGAACGTTCATGATAACAGGAGGGTTGAGGTTTTCAACCCCTGAAGGCGGCTTTCTTATACCCAGACTCGTATTTCTGTCCGTCAACCTCCGCATAACATGAAAAACTCATTATTTCATGTTACGCACTCCTTAACCGGAGAACGCCCATTCATTTGCCGGGTGTTTTCAAAACATGGATTTGTTGGTTGCGAAACACGAGTCATCATGTTTACTTCACAGCATTTGAACTTCAACCGAATTAAGCATAATGACTAAGCTCTTAATTCGCTTGTCGAACCTCGCCGTCTTTTATGATGCTTCTTCTAATAAAGTGCGGACGCGCCTTCACCTCTTCAAAAATTTTCGCGATATACTCTCCAACGACGCCCACGGCGAATAGATTGATAGACCCGAAAAACAAGATCGCTATCAAAACGGTAGTCAGTCCTTGCGGAGTAGAAGAAGGAAATACGACACGCAACAGTATCTGGAACAGAGCTAAACCAGTCGAGATCAAAAGCAGCGCAGTCCCGGCATAACTGAGGATATTTAAAGGCGTATTGCTGAATGAGAGAATGCCTTTTTTAGCCCAACCAATGTTTTTGGCAAGATTATTCGTCGTTTTTCCAAACATTCGTTCAGGCCTGCAATAGTCCACGCCTGTCTGTTTGAAACCCACAAACGCTCGAATTCCCCGCAAAAACAGGTCACGCTCCGGGAACTGCAACATGCACTGAACGACTTTCTTGTCCATAAGAGCGAAGTCGCCCGCATCCTTCGGAATCTTCAGATATGCGAATTTTTCGAAGACGCGATAGAAAAGTTTGTAAGCGATCTGCATGAAAATCGTGGCTTCTCGTTTGACTCTTCTGCCGAAAACGACATCATTCCCCGCTCTCCACATCTCCACGAATTTCTCAATCAGCTCAGGCGGATCTTGCAAATCGCCGTCAAGCAACACGCAAGCGTTCTTTGTAGCAATGCCCATTCCGCTTTTGAAAGCCGCCTGAGATCCGAAATTTCTAGAGTGCGATATGCCGACGACTCGCCGATCCGATCGTGAGATCTCTCGAATGGTCTCTTCGCTGTCGTCAGGGCTGTCGTCATTCACAAAAATGATTTCGTACTCGATTTTAAGTTTTTCGAAGGTCTCTTTCAGCCTTTGATACATGATTGGAATGGCTTGCCCATCCTTGTAGCAAGCGACAATTGCCGTTACGGAGTATTTCGTATCAAGTCCGTATTTTTTGGAAGAGTGAAGATATTTTTGACGGTTTTCGAGGCTCAAATACCACTCGACCGTTTTATCTAAACCGCAAGAAAAGCAGGTAGAAGGAGTCCAACCTATCTTTTCCTTTGCGTTTTCGATATTCGCATACCAGTCTTCGATATCCCATTTTCGATTTGGCATTGTGAATTCCGGAGCTTCGTCGATCTTGAATCGCTTTCCAGCAAGTTCAGCTATCTCCCCGATGGTAGTGCACTTGCCGCTCCCTATGTTGAATGAGGAACCGTAATCTTCCGCCTTCAGATTGATAGCTGTGTCGATAAAAGCTTCGCATACGTCTTCGACGTAGATAAAATCGCGCGAAATGCTGGGATGGACGAACTCCGGAAGCTGAGACTCCACTCCCTTTTGAATGATCGCGGGGATAAGCCGAGAGGAGTCTTCAAGCGGGCCATAGACCGAATAAAGCCTCAAATTAGCGCAGGGCAACCCTTTTTTTCTGCCGTAAAACTGAATCAGATTTGCACTGGCCACTTTCGAAACCGAGTAATCGCTGTTGGGTTCAGGAAGGTCGACCTCGCTCGGTCCTGCCGATTTATCGCCATATTCTGAAGAACTGCCCGCATGGACGTAAATTGAGAGGTTCTCTTTTGATAGACGGGAAAGAATATTGGAAGTGAGATTGAAATT
>JAYVOT010000304.1:0-2058 GCA_043757795.1 Chthonomonadaceae bacterium
CGGTTTACCCGATCCTCAAATCAATGTACTCGCTATTGAGCGTTACGTGCCGGAAATCACCTTTTATTGCCCCAACAGATACATTTCCGACGAACCAAAAGATTGGAAAGGAGCGTATAGCTATTATGACTATCAAACATTTCAACTTTTTGTGAACTTCGCTGAGAAATACAGCGCCGATCCGAACTGGCCCGTCATCAGCTGTCCGTTTCACGACTACTACTACTGGTCAAACAAGAATAATGACACTCAACGTCGACTGTACGATGCACGAAAATTGATGGGAATGAGTTTATCCGGATCAATCCATTGGCATCAGGACTTAGAGTTCCAGAAAACAAATTGAGGTATGGAGGAGGAAGAATGAAAAATATGTTTAGTGACATAATTGCTGTAAGCATCTGTCTCTTCGCGGTGATTTACGGCTGCGGAGATCCGACGCCAGATCTCGAACAGGCTTGCAAAGACGGGTTCAGTGGAAGCCACGTAACCTCTTGTCCCGCAGCAGGTACGGATTCCATCTGCAGTCCTTCAGCTAATGGGGCTTGGAATGCAATTGGAATTAGATGCATATCGGTAACTATGCCGGATGGAACTAAGCGATGCTGTTCTTCAGAGGTCAGTAGTAGGCTATGCTCTAGCGTCAACCCTTCAGCTCAAGTATGCAATACGTACGAATGGAGTTTTTGTGCAGTTTATCACCAGGGCAATTACACTTGCGACACTGACCAACCAACCACCTTATATAGCGCGAAAAAATGTCTTGACAAAAGGGGTCACTATAAACTCAGATTTGTTTGGGACAGACCCTGCGAACTAGGCTTGTCGTAAGACGCCGAATTTGCTCCACTCAAAAACCTCAGCACTTGGCGGTTTTTCGCTTCTTCCCGATAGTCCCGCGCTCTCGCACTTTTTGAATCGAATCCGGTGCGTAGGATACCTTGCAGGCGGTGTCGCCTACATCAACGGATACTTTTCCAATGCGCGTCGCTACTTGTAGAGCGAAATCCGTCAGCGCTTCCACATAACACCCGACGCCAATGACAAAACCGTTCATCGCGGAGCGCACTCGATTCGGGCTATGACCTATAGACTTTTCAACGCGAAGCAAGAGAGCTTTACACTCTTCCAAATCAAGGTCTTCGTCATTTTTTATGCTGACAAGCGAACTCAACGTAGCCCATCCTGCACAGGCGATCATCTCCTTGTCGGATTCAATCCATACTAGCGCCATCTCCTGGCCGTGAAGCGATTCCGCCGCCACCCATGCGACAGCGTTTTCGCTCAATGTATGGCAATTTGCGTCCTCAACCCAAGATTGAAGGTCCGACTTAGTCATTTTCGAATCATCTGCGATCAGTCCGGCCAGATACATCGCATCGTAAATACCGGATTTATAGAGTTCCAGTGCAAGATGATAGTCTTTCTTGACAAACTTCTCTATCTTCTTCATCTCTTCAATCTTGACTCCGAAGCACGGCTCTTGGATGCCATGTCTCAACAGTGTTTTCTTGTAGCCTTCCGTTCCAAGAAGCCTGAGTTGTTCGATGATCTCACTCGATGTAGTCATAGTTGAAATTATCCTTTAAACAGTGTCATCTGGTTTTAAAGTCATTCGGTAGCGGACAAGCAACCCTTTTATGCCCGCATAGTCTATAGTCGCCAATCTAGTTCGCTCAAAGATTCGATTTTCAATGCTTCGTCCAAGAGGAATTCACACCGCTTAATGCTGGAATTGTTGACGGTTTCAATCAGTTCGTCCGGCAGTACGCCGAGCCGACGATTAAGAACTTGGAGACAATAACGGCGAGCGGCGTTTTCTTCCCCTCTAGCTTCTCCTCGGTCTTCAGCGCGCTTCTCGGCTTCTCTAATCCAATCGTCATAAACGGTTTCGTATAGTCCCATGTCTATCTCCTTTTGAAATAGGGTTTTCAGCAAGTTGCGTGAAAACTCTCTTGACGCCATACTCATAACCATCGAAAAAAGACTTCTCCGAACAGTCGTTTCTAAATCAGACTCGGTAATTATCTGGACTTTAGCCATTTTTAGGCTGCCCTA
>JAYVOT010000305.1:0-2053 GCA_043757795.1 Chthonomonadaceae bacterium
GAACCTCTCCGGCGGAAATCAGCAGAAGGTGGTTCTCGCGAAATGGCTGTTTACCGGCTCAAAAATTCTGATTTTTGATGAACCGACGCGCGGAATCGACGTGGGAGCGAAGAGCGAGATTTATAAGCTGATGAACGAACTTGCCTCACAGGGAGTCGCAATTATCATGATCTCTTCTGAACTGCCGGAGGTTCTCGGCATGAGCGACCGGATTTTGGTGATGCATGAGGGCAAGATCACAGGCGAGCTCTCCCGCGCCGACGCGACGCAGGAGAAGATCATGACGCTTGCGAAGGGAGGGTAGTTTTGAGGCTGAGGGCGGGCTTCTCAATGAAATGCCAACTCAAAAATGCAAGCGCGATAGCGGAAGGAAGCGCAAGCATGAAGAGCGTGTAGGGATTTAACCACGCTCCGAAAAACCGAATGTAAATGAGCTTCATGGGCCAGGCGTAAAGATAGATTCCGTAGGAGAGGTCGCGTTTTTCGCCCCAGTTTTGCAACTTCAAATTTTTGTTGAAGGCGAAAAAGAAGATGAGATACGCAACGCAAATTTGCAAAACCAGGGCAAGTTGGCTGAGCGGAGTGAAGACGATCAGGACAGCTCCTGCAGCGAGAGCAAAAATACGGGATACTGGGATCGACTCGCGATAGAGGAAGAACAAAGCGCCGATTAGAAACGAAGTTCCGAACGAGAAGTGCTCGCTCAGATGCGCTATCAGATCGTGCTTCGGAACGTGCGCCAAAACGGACGGATAGAGATTGAGGACGGTCATGAAGTAGAAGAGACAGCAAATTCCCAGAACGATTCTTCTATCTTTCAAAAGTTTAGTCATCCCGAGCAGCGCTATCAACAAGTAACATTCAAACTCGATTTTGATCGTCCAAATGGAACCGTTGAGCTGAGAAACGCTCTGATTTCCGTGAACCAATACGGAGCTGTCGATCTCTTGCATCTTGTTCAAAGAGAACAGGTCGATGAGAAAATGACCCCATTTGATGCTGTGAAAATACTGTGAGGCGTTGATCGAGAGAACAGGTCCGACGATGAATATGCAGAAGAGGCAAGCGACGATGAACGCCGGATAGATTCGGAGAATTCTCTTTTTGAGGTAGTCCCAGACGCCTTTGCTTCGCGTCCAACTTGCAGTAATAAGATAGCCGCTGATGATAAAGAAGGCTTGAACTGAAAGAGATCCTGAATTCGTCTGTTTATGCGTGATGACTTCCAACCAATCTCCGGCAAAGGGTTTGTCTCTCAGGAGGAAGTGGGAATGGGCGAAGCAGACGAGAGAAGCGAATAAAAAACGAAGGAAGTCGAAATTGTTTTTGCGACCTTCGCTGAACTCGATCAATTTTGGAGAGGAATTCATGCGGTTTCCCTTGAAACTATGCTTATTGTACCGTTCTAAAATAGCGCTGTCTTGAGAATATTCGAGCTACGGGTTATTGTACCTGACTACCTCTTCCTTTCCCGCATCGCCGACTTCCATTCGCAATTGTTTGCTGGTCCCTATGCATTTTTAAAGAAAAGAGACGCATGATGTTGCCGCCTAATGATAGCTTGCGAACCCTCTTGCCTGATCTGCCCGATGATCGAGATCATGTGTTCGATATTTCCGTTGCGCCGAGTCCCCTGCCGAAATCCGTCGATTTGAGACCTATGACGCCCCCTGTGTTCGATCAAATAGGATTGGAGAGTTGCACTGCGAACGCGATCGCAGCGGCGATTCAATATGAGCGGCGGAAGCTGGGTTTGCAACCGGATTTCACGCCCTCGCGCCTCTTTATCTGGTTCAATGAACGTTTTAATGAGCTTACGGAGGAGTTCAATAAAGGCGCAAGCATTCGAGACGGGATCAAGAGCGTTGCGGCGCAGGGAATTTGCCCGGAATCCGAATGGGAGTACGATGTCGAGAAGTTCAAAATGCGTACTCCTCAAGATCTTTATGAGTCGGCGCGAAAGCGCCGACTAGTCTCCTATCGCAGGCTGCCGGGCTTCGATGAGATGAAGGCGTGTCTGGCTTCCGGCTATCCTTTCGTGTTCGGAATGTTC
>JAYVOT010000306.1:0-2049 GCA_043757795.1 Chthonomonadaceae bacterium
TGCTCCTTCGCTGTGCAGGATGCCGACACGCGGACGGATGAGGGGGTGCAGACTGTAGGCTCTCTGGCGAAAGTCGTGCAGGTCTTCGTAGTTGTCCCAGAGTCCAAAAGCGGTTAGCCGTTGCCGCGCCTCCGCTCTTGTATTTTCGTCGTAGTCGTCTAGCGCTCGTGCCGCGAGCTTCTCCATAACTTTTTCAGGTATAGGGATTTCAAAGAGTGCGGAAGCCTGCAACAATCTTTTCTGAGGAGCTGTAAGAAGAGCAAGTAGGGCGTCAATCGTCAGATTAGCGAAGAAGTCCTGCAGCTTCTGGTGATCGGGTTCCTTCCCGCTCGCCCGGTACTCCTTCATCTGGACGAGGCAGAGGTCGCACTGAACGGAGTTTTCCAGCGCCAGCGTAAACAGGAACGCTTGCAAGCCCGGCACGCCTTCGGACAGATCGAGAATGGCGGCGAACTGCGGAGACGTGATTGATTCGCCTGCAGCGGGATTACTCTGCCTGACATGCCGGAGTTTCGCAAAGAACTGCTTGCGCGACTCATTGCTGAGCATCGGCGGCAACGGAACCGTCATCAGTCTGTCAGCCAGTTCGTCATTGTCGTGGCGGAGTGAGAAAAGATAACGGCTTGTGATGAGCAGGCGGGACTTAGTTCCGGCTTTGCGGAAGGCGAGAATGACCGCTCCGATCGCCTGCCGGCAGTCAGCGCGAAGCGTGTGCGCCTGCCCCACGCGCGACTCCAGAATCTTTTCATAATCGTCTATTATAAGCAGAATAGGAAGTGATTTCCCTGCCTTTTGCTCCAGAGGTCCCTCCAGCAGATTTATCAAGACCGCTTCAAGACGCGCCGGATTGTTTCGAACCTCCTCGCGATACTTATCAAACTTAGAGCTGTCCGTATCGCCGGAACAGGCGTCAAGAACCTGCGCAAGGATCGCCTCTGCGCCGTACCGCTTCAGTCCTTCTTCGTCCCGCTTGCCAAAAATAATGACGGTTCGATGCGACTCCTCCAGGCGTTGCGCGATTCTCCCCGCCAGACTCGATTTGCCCTGCCTGCCAAATCCTTGAATCAAAATGCCGGCATGACTGGAATTCTCTGAACGGAACTCTCTCAGGATGTCCTGAATCTGTCGCCGCCTCCCCACAAACTCCTGTTCGCTGGCAATCGGAACCTCGTTCCGCTTTTCATCGAGGAATTTTCGGCTGGCAGCGCCCTGATTCATCTTTCGTTGAGCGCCGCCAGCGGTCGCAAGAGCGCCTCCGCCCTTTGCGCCAAGATACAGTCTCGCCAGATGCCAGTCTTGCGATCCTCCCGAAATTTCGACCTCGGGTTTCAATTTATCGGAGGTTATCAGGGCATAACGCGCCGCCGCCATCGCCGCTGAGAGGTCTACGCCTCCCGCCAGCTTTTCATAGAGGGTCGCCGCAAACAGAGTCGCTTCGTTGTCCAGCACAGGCGCTGCCCAGCCCAGCGCGGCGGGAGAGCCTGCCAGAACGAGCTGCTTTGTCAGCGAAGCGAGGAGAGCGTCGGCTTGCGCCGTCTCGCAGGCGGAGGTGTGAATGAGACGCGGGAGGAATGGCAACTTTTGAACGATATCGGAGGGCTTTGCGTCGGCGCGACTGCCGAAGTCGTCCTCCAACAGAAGTACAGGCGTCGGATGCAGCGTGCCGTGACAACTGAGATGAACCACATCAGGCTGTTCAATCGCCACCCGCTTTGCAAGCATCGGGAGCGTTCCGCTCTCCTCGCAGGAGAAGTCCAGCCCCATTGTCTGGGTTGCGCTGAGGAGTTCCACCTCTTCGCTCTCAAAAGACAGGTTGTCGTAAACATTTCCTTTTTCATTTCGAGGCGCCGCCGCCATAAACACAACGTTCAGTCTGTATTGCGAAGGCGGTTGCGGCGTTCTTGTCCTTCCAACCCGGCGTATCGGGCAGAACCGAACCGACACCTTCTGCGCCAGATGCAGTCCCTTGCTCGCCAACAGTTCCCAGGGCGCATCCAGAAACGCAGTCGCCAACGGACTCTCGTCATCCCGCGCAATCGCAAACTCGAC
>JAYVOT010000307.1:0-2048 GCA_043757795.1 Chthonomonadaceae bacterium
CTCATGTCCGAAGGACATACGGCGCGAAGCGCCACCGAGACCGTGACTTTAGTCATGGGATTCAAAAGCGCTCTCGAAAAAATCCTTTGGTCGTCAGGATTGCATAACATCAGTTATTAAATTTCCTTCAATGCGTTTAGGAATTTTCGGTTTTCCGCTTCCGTCCCGATCGTGACGCGCAGGTGCGTAGGCGCTCCGAAAACGTCGCCTGTTCGAGTGATGACTCCTTTTCTCAAAAGAGAGTCGAAGACAATTTTAGAGTCTTTTCCTACATCGAACCAGACAAAATTTCCATGCGTGGGGACGTAATTCATCCCAAGCTCTTGTAAAGCTGTGTAGAACTCAAGTTTCCCGGCTTCGTTCATCGCCACTGTGTTCGCGACGTGCTCCGTGTCGTTGATAGCGGCGGCGGCGGCATATTGCGCCATGTAGTTCACATTGAAGGGTTCGCGAGTGCGATTCAGCCATTCCGCGATTTCCGGTTTCATTGCCCCGTAGCCCACTCGATGTCCTGCCAGTCCGTAGGCTTTTGAAAAGGTGCGAAGCGTGACCACATTCCTGCCCTCACGAACGTAATCGAATCCGTGGGGGAATTCAGGGGCGCTTTCCGCGTATTCGAAGTAGGCTTCGTCGAGAACCGTTATCACCTTATCCGGCAGATTTTCCAAAAAGCGGTCAAGGGCTTTTTTCGTTACGATCGTGCCTGTAGGATTGTTCGGGTTCGCGATGAAGACGATTCGAGTTCTAGGATTAACCTGCGCCGCCATCGCATCGAGATCGTGAACCCAGTCTTTTGTGAGCGGGACAAGGCGAACTCTCGCGTTGTTCAGGATCGCCGCCGCTTCGTAGCGAACAAAGGACGGGTCGCCCTGAATGATTTCGTCGCACTCTTGCAAGAACGTAACGCCGAGCAGATGGATGATGTCGTCGGAGCCGTTCCCGAAAACAAGCGATTCCGGAGGTAGGTTGATTCTCTCCGAAACGGCTTTCTTGAGCGCGAAACAGCTTGCATCCGGGTAGACGTGCATCTTTTCAGCCAGTTTTTTGACTGCTTCAACGGCTTTCGGGGAAGGTCCCAGAGAGTTTTCGTTGCTTGCCAATTTTATGATGCCTGTGATTCCCAGCTCTCGCTCTACCTCTTCAACGGGTTTGCCGGGACGATAGGGCACGAGTCTGGCGATGTTTTCAGTGACTTCAATCATTATCGGGTCTACTTGTCCGCCTTCTTTTCCGCCGGCTGTTGAGTGACTGTTGCGTCAAGCTTCAGTGGCGACCCCGCCGCCGTTCCTTCCGCTTTGAGTTTGCCCTTGAGCAATTTGCCGCTTTTTTCATCATAATTGAGCGAATAGTCCAGCGTCAATTTGTCTTTGTCCGCAGTCCTATCGCCTTTAACGCTCAGTTTGATGGTTTTGACATCGTCAATCGTTTCCACTGCGGAAAAGGTGACTGTTAGATCGGTTTTAGAAACTTTGTCGCCATCTTTCGTCTCTTTAACCATCTTCCAGGTATCGCCGACCTTCACCGCTTTTTGGGGATATAAGGCGCTCTGCACCAGCTCCAAAGCGTTCATGAGCGGCAGAAGATTGGAGTAAGCCTCTTCTTGCCCTCCCTCCAACTTCACCTCCTTTGCGCCCTCTTTCGTGCGTGTAGAGGTGATTACCGGCAGAAAAGCGGCTATGTCGATCTCCATTCCTCCTAGCTCCGCCTGTGCCTCCGGAAACTCATTCGTCACGGTGGTCAAATCGTCTTTGATCTCTTTTACAGTCTCCTTGGCAAGCATCGTCAATTTGACATCTACTTGACCGCCCGCCTGCGCGATGTTGGCGTTTACCTTCACGTTGAATTTGTAGTTGACGACTTCGCCTTTAACGTACAGTCGTTTCAAAGCGTGCTCGGATGCGTCTTCGATGACTTTTACGACAGGCTCAGACTTGGGTTTATCCTGAGCCAGAATGGGATGCGCCGCGAAGGACGTTAGGGCGAGCGCGGAAAGAGCGAGAATGGAATGAATCTTATTGCGAACGAGAAAGCTTGGAGACATGATTTTA
>JAYVOT010000308.1:0-7470 GCA_043757795.1 Chthonomonadaceae bacterium
AGACACCCGCAGACATGGCACACTCGAACCTATGGACTTTTCGCGGTCAATCCCTTCGGACTGCACGATTTCCGAGGGACGAAAACGAATGAGGGCGAGTACGTTCTTCCCGAAGGAAAATCGCTGACTTTTTCCTACAGATTGTTGTTTCATAAAGGAGATACGGGGGTCGCACGCATCCCGGAACAGTATTCCGCCTTCATTGACCCTCCGAAAGCGGAAGTGAAGAGGGAGTAGATAATCGGGTCAATCGACTTTGCGCCTGACCGCTTCCTAAAACATGCGTGCGATTTGTCGGGAATTGCCGCCTATCCCGAGCGAGAGACTTACAAATCGCTTCTTATCCACAGAGAGCGAGTGTCGCTTCAGTTCTTTTTCTACTCCCGTAAAGCGTCGTGATGAAAAACCTTTTATCCTGTGTGATTTTCTCCGAGAGTCCAGTTAACCTGCTCCGCTTCGCCGTTCAGCTGCAAGCGCACTTCAATCACCGCATTTTCATCCGCTAATTTCTCTTTATCGAAAGTCTGTTCGAGTTCCACGACTGCGGTTCGGAACTTTTCAACTCAACGACAATTCCATTTCTGCGTTCATTTGATTCTCCACAACTTGAAAATAGGCTCAAAAAAAAGCCATTCCATAGATTGCGAGCTTAATATCGGATTACAGGCAGAATCTGAATAACATAGAGTAAAATTGAACACGGTTTGTATTTCAGATAGAAAAGGAGAACAAAAATCATGGCATCGGAAGAACTTGAAGCATTGAAGCGCGAGATCGATGAGGCAGTCGCGATTTCGGGGCGAAGCGAGGAGATGACGCACAAACCGATGTTCGGCGGAGTCTGCACATATGCGGACGGGCGAGTATTCGCATCGCTTTCAAATGTGGGCATCGGATTGAAACTATCGGCAAAAGATCAAGAGGAGGCGCTGAAAATTGAGGGCGCGAAACGCTTGCAGTACGCAGAATCTATGCCGCCAAGCAAAAGCTATATCGTTCTTCCGGCGAACTTGCGAAGCTCTCCTGAACAGTTCGCCGCGTGGGTCGAACTGAGCGTAAAATATGTTCTGACTCTGCCTGCCCCGAAGAAGAAGACCACGAAATAGACCAAAAATCGTTTTTACTGTCGCGTAATCAATGCGCGACAGCTCAGAGCCAAGTAATAATTTGCCTGGCTCAATGGCGACTACGTGCGCCCATGCGCTATTCTTCATTGATCTGAGGATCAGGTTGTTTGGAAATCGACGCCCACTTCATCGGCATTGAGAAAGCGATGTCATGCGAGAACTCAAGTCTCAACCTTCGCCCTTCCTGCCGGGGCGCACGCTTTTCAGCAGAGCGAGATGTCGATCTTCCAACTCGCGCACGAGCCGTTTGACCTTTGTGAGCGTGGGGCGATCCATTTTTGCGTACATGTATTTGCAGATGAATGCGGTGCAACCGAAAGGGCGCAGATCGTTCGGGAAGGAGCAACCCTGATCGCCGAGAAACTCGCAGGGCAGGCCGTCCGTTTCGCCCTCTCCGGATTCAGGAGGATCGCTCAGCGCCTCCATCGCTCTGCCCGCTATCACTTGCGTCATATCCTGCCCGTCTTGAATAGGCAGGTTCGCCTTCCAACCAGTCGATTCGGCGAGCATAATGTCAGTCGGCAAAATACGGGCGGGTCTGCGGCAACAGGGCGTCGGGCAGGCGGCGCAGTTGTCGCGAGTGAAGGCGTCGAAATGCTTTCGGATTTCGCGTTGCGTTCTTCGGTACGATTCGAGCGGGTTTTGCATCTATTATTTCAGTCTCAAGAATGTAGAAGCGCCCCTCTTTCCAACACGTGGAAAGAGGGGCGAGAAGCGACGAATGGAAGGTTACATGCCTTTTTTCATCTTCATGGGCTTGTTCATTTTGTCCCCGCTCATCATCTTGTGGTCAGCCATCTCCATTTTTTCATAGTTCTCCGAGTAGGAGGATAGGCTGCCGGGCGCGGCGTAGGGATAGCCGGGAGAGGACATCGTTTCTTCTTCCTCGTCCATCATCATATGATCGTCGTGCATCATCATGCCTTCTTTTCCCATTTTCTTGTCGCCGTGCATCCTCTCGGAATGCTCTGCGTAGGACATCATTGCGCCGGGGGCTGCAACAGGATAACCGGGAATGGACATCATGTGGTGATCCATCATCATATGATCGTCTTCCATCATCGCCATCATGTGTCCGCCGTGCATCATTTTTTCCTCATGCATGCTCATCATGTCGCACATGTCCGAGTAAGAACAGGCAGGCAAGCTGCCGGGTGCGGCGTAAGGATATCCGGGGGATGACATCATCGTCATCATGCCGTCCGAGTCCATCATCATGCCCATGCTGTGGTCGCCGTCCATCATCATGTCGTCGCTCTTCATCATCGGTTTGGACATCTTCATAGGCTTGTCTTTTTTCATCTTGCCCTGAGCGTTGGCGCCGCCGCCCGCGAACGAGGCGAGAGCCAGGCACAGACCGGAAGCCAAAATAAATCGAGTAGCGATTGCGGTTGCGTTCTTCATTGCGAAATACTCCTCTAAAAATTCATGTGATTGGGGACAGCGATTTTACACTCGCTCTCCATAGTACTATTATACGCGTTTGACTCTTTTTTCCTCCCTTTCAAGCGACAAACACCCCATTTTAAGCCATAATTTTGATTAAAGCGCGATCTCGATCCTATTTTCGAGATCAAAGCTTTCAACGCAAACGCTCAAAGAAATTATTTTAAGGACACGATCCCATCCAATGGCAGATATCATCCCCTTCGCAGGCATCCACTATGACCCGACCAGAGTCGCGCTTTCCGAAACTATCGCGCCCCCCTACGATGTGCTCTCTCCTGCGCAACAGGATAACTACTATGCGCAACACCCGAACAATTTCGTTCGAATCATGTTGAATCGGGTGCAAGAGGGCGACTCCGAGACTGAAAACATTTACTCACGCGCCGCCGGATTTCTGGAAGAGTGGTTGAAATCGGGCGTTTTGAAGCAGGATGCTACTCCCGCTCTCTACGAATACGTTCAAAGATTTGAGAATCCGCTTTCGCCGGAGAAGATCGCGGAGCGCCAGACGCTTTTCGTCGCGCTGAAGGTGGAGCCTTATGAAAACGGGGTGGTGTTGCCCCACGAAGAGACGCACCCGAAGGCGAAAGCGGATCGACTGAATTTGATGCGTGCGACCGAGGCGAACCCGGAGCCGATCTACGGACTCTACGAAGACCCCACGCTGACAATCGGGAAGAGTTTGAAACAGTGTCGAACCGACGCCCCCTTACTGAAAGCGACTTTCATCGGCAATTCCGGCGGAACGGAAGAGCATATCCTCTATCGACACGCCGACCCCTGTTTGATCGCTGACGTTCAGGAGTATCTTGCAAGTCGCAGAGTATGGATCGCAGACGGGCACCATCGTTACGAGACCGCCTTGAACTATCAGCGAGAACGAAGAGCGCAAGTAATCGCTAATCACGACCTGCTAGCCCTGAGTCCCTACGACTATCTGCTCATCGGATTGAGCGCCTTCGAAGACCCGGGCTTGCTCGTCCTCCCGACGCATCGCCTGGTGAAAAACGTTTCGCAAGACAGACTTGACAGCCTCGCGCTCCAGTTGGAGCGCTTCTTCAAATTGGAGGAGATGCCGATTGCATACTTGCGGGAGTGGATAAAGAAAGAGGTTCCCGGCGAAAAGCGCTTCGCCCTCGTGAGCAAGGCGCTAAACTGCAGCCTGACGCTTCGAGACATCGCTTTAGTAGACGTGCAGATCGACGAGGCGCACTGCGCCGCCTGGCGGCGCCTGGATGTGACGATTTTGCAGACCTTCGCTCTAGACCGAACGCTGGGGGTCGGCTGGCAAGAGTTGGCGCACACTCTCGACGTTGCGTATACGCGCGACGAGGAGGAGGCGATCCGGAAAGTGGAATCCGACGAGTATCAATTAGCGTTCCTCCTCCAGAACCCGACGGTGAGGGAGGTGCGCGACGTGGCTTCTGCCGGCGACAAGATGCCCCAAAAATCTACTTTCTTCTTCCCGAAACTGTGGAGCGGGTTGGTGATGCGGTCGCTGAAAGCGTAAGCCTTGTTGACACGATCGACCATTGTCCTGATTTTCGCGAGCGTTTCCTTGTCATTTCGCTACCGCTGGGGTATACTATTAAGGCTAACGAAAAGTTAGCTGTTGTGACGGGGTGTAGCTCAGTGGTAGAGTGCACGTCTGGGGGGCGTGATGTCGCAGGTTCAAGTCCTGTCACCCCGATACCCTCGCATTAAAAATCGCCTGTTCAGTCCGCTGAACAGGCGATTTTTTGTCGTGTAAGCCGTGTTGGCTCTCGCGCTTTCTTCTTCCCGACTAAAACTGTTTAAGCAAGCCCTGCGTCTCCCCTTCGAGCCTACGAACATAGCTCTCCAGTGATCGAACGAATTCGGCTTCAGTAGACTTCCTGTTTGGGCGCCAGGAGTTCAAGGCACGAAGAATTTTAATCAGTCTCAGGACGAGAGTTTCGACGTGCTCGGTCGAAAACTGGGGGTTGCAACCGATTTTCTATCTCCGAAAGACGTTCTTGTAGATTGGAGAACTCTTCAGTATCATTTTTTTTCTGTATTAGCAATCCCCGAATTGCTTCCGCTATTTCTATGTCTTTGAATTGTTGTAGCCTTCTTGTCACCAAAAAAGGTCGCCACAAGAGCAATTTTTCTTCCGTATATTCTCCGTTTGGAGTTATGGCCACTAATTCACCATTCGGCAGGAAAATCCAATGCTTCTCATGATCGCCCGCTTCCGTGCAAGGATCAAAAAAATATAGCCCTAATTCGATATCTTCCTGTTTAGGCCAGCTATCCCCTTTGTTACTGTTGCATTCTCTACACGACCAATAAAGATTGCTATACGCAGCTTTTAGATCAGGTCGTGCGGATGCGCCATTCAGAGGGCGGAAGTGGTCAATTTCAAACCCCGCCTCGCCTCCCATGAAGAACTCATGCGTCAAGCAATAAGCGCATCTGTTCTGGAAATCGCGCCTGAGGAACGGACGATACCGCCTGTAATCCTTATATTTTGTTGGATAGCTTCGATTAAAAATCATTTGGAGGGAGTTATTACGTCAGGCAAGGCTTCAACTTCAGCACGGATTTGTGCAAGTTCCTGGCGCAACTTCAATGACTGATCTTGCCAGATATCCGCTTTCTTTGATCGTGCATCTATCGTTGCAATCTCGTTTCTTACATCCGCCAACTCCATCTTTTCGATATCCGTGATTGTTCGCCGAAGTTTTTTATCCGTTAGTAGGTGATACTTCTCCATAAGAGCGGTAGGGTACAGTGAAACGGATGTGGGCTTAATTTGAATTTGCAACGGTCGAAAAGTCTTCAGAGAGCGAAAATCGATAACCTGTGGTAAAAAATCACTCCAATCTTCTCTACGCAAGGTTCGCTTTTGACTTTCAGCAAGGATTTTTTGAACAAGGATTTTTCGGTTCTGCTTAGTAAGCAAACTTGGCAGTGATGATATCTTCAGTTTTCCGAAGGAGCCTCCGGAATATATTTTGCCTCGTTTCGGAGCAGTTTTTTTATGGTGCAGTCGGCTTGAGCGCATTGTATAAGATGTCTGAAATGCACCAACGAAAGAATCGACCTGCATTTTGGTTGTATGCGTATAGGGCATTCTGAGCATCTTCCATCTCCAATTCGACATCAGAATAAAAATCGCTGTCAATCAGATAACATATTTCTACGTCATCCTCAAGCGTGGCGAAGCCATGTCGAACATGAACTCGACTTTCATGAACATCATTCAATTTAAAAATAAATTCACGAGAGACATATTCTATCTCACTTCCTAAATCGGTTGAAGCAAGCTCACCGGAAATTGATTTTGAAAGCAGTCCAGACCAGTCCATCTTTTCCAATCCCAATATTGATCGTTGGATTACGTCTAGATATCGTAATCCGACTCGCTCGAACTTGGAGATAGGATATGATTCGCAAAGCGATTGTAGTGACAAATCCAGCAAGGCTTTGAATTCCTCCCATCGCTCGTATTTCCGGCAAGTAAGCGATAGAGAATCGTTGCACAAACTAAGCGTCCAAAGTCCATCCGTTGAAACAAAATCATATATCAAGTCATCACTTTGGAAGTCAGATACATCATTAGCATCCTCCAAGAAGACAGCTAGCGGTTGAATATTTTGTTCCAAATGTGGAAACCTGTGTCCAACAAGATTTCGGAGTTCATTTGGTTCAGCCAATTCGGACAATCTTGCAAAACGCACTTGACAAATCACTTCTGCCAAAGGGTTTTTCTTATAAATTTCTCTTGGATATTCAGGTATCGCCATTATTACCCACTTTATACCGCCAAGTTCGTAGAATAAAATTTAATCACATTGGAGGAATACTGCATTATAGGTCAGGATTTGAGTCCTGTCAAGAGTCAGACATCATTTCTGAACAGGTCATGCAATACAAAGAGGTTTTTCTCCGCAGGTTATAGCCCAAATATATCGGTCTTATTTACTATTTAGCTCCGCCTACTTACCCTTGACAATACCTACTCCGCCCTCATCCTCCAAGACCTGATGCGCGGCGTTCCAGCCCGGCGCGCCGAAGACGCAACCGCCGGGGTGCGCCCCGGAACCGCACAGATACAGCCCCTGTATGGGAGTGCGGCTACCGTGAAAGCCGGCGGCAGGCCGGCTCTCCCACAAGTTCGGGGGGAGGAGGTCTCCGTGAAAAATGTGTCCGCCCGTCAGTCCGAATCGGGCTTCCAGGTCGCGGGGCGTCAGGATTTGACGGTGCAGAATTGAATCGGGAACGTTCGGGGCATAGCGGCCCACGATCTCGATCACTCTCTCCGCATATCTTTCTCGTTCCTCATCCAAGTTCAAACCGGGCGCTAGATTGTAGGGGAAGTATTGAGTGAAAAGCGAGAGAATGTGTTTGCCCGGAGGCGTCAGGGAAGAGTCTGTCGCGGTCTGAAGGTACATCTCGATCATCGGCTCCGTGGAAGGGCGTCCGCTCTTCGCCTCCGCCCAAGCGCGTTCCAGATGCTCCATGTCCAGACAAATATGCACTGTTCCCAGATGTTCTTCCTCTGGCGAAGAGGCTCCTCCGGGAAGAGTCGCGCCATTCTCGGAAGACTTCTCAGGCAGGCAGGAAAAACGCGGCAACTCCGAAACTGCAAGGTTGATTTTGCAGGACGCTCCGCCTTTGGTGATCAAACTTTCCCCGATTTCAGAAAACGCGGACAAATCGTTTTCGTTTGATGCGCCCTGTGTTTCAATGTCGCGGCTCTTTAAAAGACGATTGAAAGTTCGGTACGGGTCCGCGTTGGAGAGAACTGCGTTCGCCCTCAGGACTTCGCCTCCCGCGATCCGGACTCCGACCGCTCTACCCGCCTCCAACAATATCTCTTCTACTTCGCAGGAGGTGCGAATCTCGCCGCCGCGCTCCAAAAAACCCGAAG
>JAYVOT010000309.1:0-2045 GCA_043757795.1 Chthonomonadaceae bacterium
TCGGAGGCGTGAATCCTCGTCCCGTCCTGCACATTAAAGCCGGCGAATTCGTCAAATTGTCCTGGCAGATGAAGAACGTTTTTCCTCACGACTTGCAGCGAGGCGTCACTGTTCACTTTTTCGTAGTGAAAGAGGATAAACTTGGTCAGAAACCGGTTCCCAATCCGTCCGGCAAATCAGGAATTCTCGACAACTCCTTCACGATGGATTTCAGCGAAAAGGCGAGCGCTTCAGGTTCAGTGCGTTTGAAACTGACGGAGACTGGAAACTACCTCGTTCGACTGCAGAGCGAAGAGACTCACGAAGCTCACGACCACGAGCACTTCTCCGCTATTGACATCGAAGTTAAGAACTGACCCGCGAAATACAAATTCAGGAGAGATTTTGAACCGCGAAATACGCAAAAAAAATGCCGCTACAAAAAATACGAAGAATGGCTACGCAAAACGGATGTAAAACACACGATAGAAATGGGAAGACGGATTCCTAACGCTCGTGTTGTCGAAAGCGCACGAATAGAGAAGCGGTTTCATAAAATAGTCTTTTTGCATCTGCATTTTTTTTCGCGTATTTCGCGTATTTCGCGGTTCATTCCTCTCCCGCATTCGTAAGTCACGGTTCTCCCGATTTCTCTCTCATTTTCACTTTCACCTCCTCATAAGAAATCGGGCGGAAATCATGGCAATCCACTCCAACATCAAATGAGGAGCTGTTCGGATCGTCCGGCAGTCCTCCATGCGAATGACCATAAAGATGCCATGATCCGCGATGCGATTTGTTCCACGCTCTGAAAGCGTAATGGCAGAGGATTATTCTCTGTTTTCCCCCCTCCCGCTCGTCCTCAATATCCTTGTCTTCGACTTTCAACTCGTAATAGTCTTTCATCCACTCAAAGACGGTTTTCATCTGTTCCGCAGTCTTATCATGGTTGCCTTGGATGAGACAAATGCTTCCGTTGAGCCGATTTCGGATTCGCTTCGCCTCTGCAACTTCGCAAAGAAACAGATCGCCAAGGTGATAAACTGTGTCTTTCGCCTCCACAACCGCGTTCCAATTCGCGATCATGGCCTCATTCATCTCCTCAACGCTTTCAAACGGACGTTCGCAGTATAATCGAATCTTCTCATGCCCGAAATGATGATCGGAAGTGAACCAAAGATTTCCCAATTTTTTTCAACAATCTCCTTAATATTTTTGATGACATGCACATAGTTTCAATAATCGAGCGGAAATGAAGAGTCGCATTCAAGCCGTACTTACTCGCTTCAAAGCGAATTCAAACTCGGCGAAATTTGATAAAATCCGATTCTTAGTTGCTGATGTTACGCAGACCTGACGACCAAATGATTTTTTCAAGAGCGCTTTTGAATCCCATGACTAAGTCACGGTCTAGGCGGCGCTTCGCGCCGTATGTCCTTCGGACATGAGTCGGACTTGCCTGCCCGTAGAACTGCCATTCCTGTGCCATTTTGCAGGGGCGTCTTTTGGAGCATACTCTGCACCTTGAGTCTCGTGTGCGAAGCACACACGGCGGAACGCCACTAAGACCGTGACTTTAGTCATGGGACACTAGTCATAGCGCTCTGTCGTTTGCGTAACATGCGTTAGCTGTATTCATCCCCGAAGATTCTTCCCGAGTACTTTCCTAATAATTACCAATTATTCTATCAATTCAGAGGCCGAATCTTAAGAATGTCCATAATTTCAGCAACAAAGCGAAGACTGCGGTATCATACTTATAATATAGTTTCAATCCGCAATGAATGCCGCGAATTTCAACCCCTGACGAATCAGTATGACACGAGAACAATATATGAAACCCAAGCATTTTTCCTTAGCAATGATCCTCTCTGCAACCTTCGCGCTTTTTGCAGGCGCTTTCTCGTTGCATGCGCAAGAAAAAACTCCCGTAAAAGTCTTTGCGCCTCAAGAGATCGAATATTTCGAGACGAATGTGCGCCCGCTCCTTTTCGACAAATGCTTCTCTTGTCACAATGGCAAAGTTCAGCAGGGAGGATTGCGACTCGATTCTCGTGAGGCGGCGC
>JAYVOT010000310.1:0-2045 GCA_043757795.1 Chthonomonadaceae bacterium
TTGGGCATTGTCGTACAGCATCTTTTCAAAGTGCGGAACAAGCCAGGTTTGATCGACGCTGTACCGATGAAAACCGCCTCCCAACTGATCGTAGATTCCTCCCACCGCCATCTTCTGCAGGGTGCGCTCCGCCATTGCAAGCGGCTCGATCTGTTTCGTGCGCGCGTGAGTGCGAAGCAGGAAATCGAGGTTCATCGGTTGAGGAAACTTAGGAGCTGTGCCGAATCCGCCGTACTGCCGATCAAACTGCGACGCCAATTTCGTATAGGCGGAGTCTAAGATTTTGGAAGTCAACAGAGTCTCCTCAAGCTTGTTCATCTTTTGATCGCTCTCGATGAGTCCGCTTGTGATCTCCTGCCCCTGCTCTTCAATCTCGCCGCGTTTCGTCCTCCAGGCGTCCGCTACCGCCGTTAGAATCCGAGGAAATCCGGGCCTGCCGTATTTGTCGTCCGGCGGAAAATAGGTTCCTCCGAAAAAAGGTTTGCCCTCCAAGGTCAGGAACATCGTCATCGGCCAACCGCCCTGACCGGTCATCATCTGAACGGCGCTCATGTAGATTCCATCTACATCCGGTCGTTCTTCCCGGTCGACCTTGATGCAGACGAAATCCTTGTTCATCTGCGCGGCGATCTCCTCGTTCTCAAAACTCTCATGTTCCATCACATGACACCAGTGGCAGGCGGAGTAGCCGACGGACAGGAGGATAGGTACGTCGCGGTCGCGCGCTTCCGAGAACGCCTCCTCCCCCCAGGGTCGCCAATCCACCGGATTATAAGCGTGTTGCAGTAGGTAGGGGCTTGTCTCTTTTGAGAGCGCGTTCGCTTTGCGCCCGGAATTATCAATTTCAGTGGTAGAGTTCATCATGCCTCTATTTTACCTCTGCCGGAATACTTTGTCGCTCTCCAATGCGCTAGTCTTCACTCCGCTCCAGAGAAAGCAGTTGCAATTTCGGCAAGGAGGCAAAGCGCAGTACGCTTTCGTATAGACGAGTTCGTAGCATCGGCTGTTGCGAAGAGCGACATTGCGAGCGACAAAGCCAGCCAATTGCTTGACTTGCGGCGCATAAAAAGAAAACCAGAGTCGATTGGCGCAGAAGCTCTCTTCCAACCCGCTGTCCCTCACGCTCTGCGCGGATTGGAGTAGCTCTGAAATGAGCGGTTCGCATTCGCAAATCTCCTCCCACCCCCAATTATTGACTTCGATTTCGCAGGCTTCGCAGACTGCAGCCGGGAAATCTCTTTTCTCCGCAGACAATTCTTTTCGGCAGAGACTGCATCTCATTCGCTCTTGAGAGGCGGTTCGTCGCACTCGCTCTTCTCGATAGTTGGCTAGCAGTTCTTCGACGCTCAAGAGCTGTACGGTCGGTTCCAGTGTCATTTCTTTCTCCTTGATTGTATTATAGTAGACATAATTCTATTATAACCCAAGTCAGCTCGCAACAATAGGGCGTTTTCAACAAAACAGGGTATTTTTTTTCACTCTTTTTCGATTCTCCAAAACCTTGAGATTTTTGGAGGGATGTTTGCAATATAAAAAATAGTGGTAAAATCAAATTGCAAAGGAAGTATAGTTTTGGGGAAGGAATCGATGATGACGCCAATGGAGTTTGAAAAAAAGAACGAACAGGAACTCAGGACAACCTCACATCAAAACGAGTTGCCCACAACGTTGGCGCTCGTGGAAACTCCAACCAAAACAGGCGCATCTTCAATTGAGGAGTTAAAAAATGAACTGTTGGAAGAATATTATACGATCAAGGCAAAAAAGAAAAGTGAGATAAAACTCAAACTCGCTATAGGAATTGTCGCCATTGCCATTTTTTCAATTTTGGATTTTCTCACGCGAATGCGTTTTCAGATAAATTTCGTTGGTATCCCCACCGTTCTGCTAACCACTGCATATCTTATTTCCGCACGACAAAAACAGGTTATGCTGAGTCTCTCCTACATCGATGATTTATCTCTTGTCGGCGTAATTTGTGAGATGTCGAATACGAAGGACTTCGAAATTCAGACTGCGGCAAGAAATTCGTTGACAAAAATTCT
>JAYVOT010000311.1:0-2044 GCA_043757795.1 Chthonomonadaceae bacterium
CTTGCTTGACGTCAGAACCCAATCTCATTTGTCGCTGACCGCTGGCTTAAATGGTCTATGACACTCATCAAGTCTGAACTCTTACGATTTTTATTCTCAGCAACGTATTTTCGGTCTCAGAGCTTTTTGATTTTCTGGGCAGAAGTTCATTGCGTAGTCGCGTTCTACAGTTTGCGCTCCGCACTGGATTCAACGTTGCTTACTGCAGTCCTGATTTAGAGAATAGAAGGCGCTTCAGTAAGCTGATCATTGCAAACAAAACAAAGGAGATGCGAAATGACGGAAATTGTCTGTGTACGTTGCGGAAAGAATGCAATCCCGTTGATTGAGCCTCCGATGGGAGGACAACTGGGGCAGACGCTCATATCGAAAATATGCCCCGCCTGCTACAATGCATGGCTTGATCAACAGGTTCTGTTCATAAATCATTACGGTTTACAGATGTCGGATCCGGATGATCGTAAAAAACTGATACAAGTCATGAAAGAGTTCTTGGGTCTAATCCCGGCTGAAAGCAGCATCTGAAGCGAACGTTCAAAGCGAGTGCATATGCCGCGACGACTTGAACGAAGTACTGGAAGAGGAGCCCGAATGGCGCAGGCAGTAGCGATTTCCAATGAAACGGACGAATTGAAAGACCGATTCCGAGGGGTTCTTCTAGGGCTTGCGACTGGCGACGCATTCGGCGCGCCTCTGGAGTTTCAACCCGCCCGCGAACCTTCGAACTACGTGCTGGACATGATTGGCGGAGGCTGGCAACAACTCGCGCCCGGCGAATGGACGGACGACACCCAGATGACGCTCTGCATCGTCGAGAGCCTATTAGCGAAGCGCGTGTTTGACCCGGACGACATCGCTCGTCGATTTACTGTTTGGATGGACTCCAAACCCAAAGACATCGGGGTTCACACCAGCAAAATTCTGCAGGCGATTAAAGACGGGACTCACTGGGAACAGGCGAGTCAGGAAGCGATGGAGGAGGACCCCTCAAATGCGCCGAACGGTTCAATTATGCGTTGCGCCCCGCTTGCCATGTTCTTCTACCGTCAACCCGATTTCGTCGCGAGCCTCTCCCCCGTCCTCTCTAGAATCACCCATGCGCACCCGGATTGCGAATGGGCGAGCGTCTTCATTAATGTCGCGATCGCTTGCCTCCTGATGGGCGAGCGCACTCAAAAAGCATTTGACACCGCCTATGAATCTATCGAAGGAGCTTCCGACGCCCTCAAAGACAGGGTTCGAAAGGCGATGTCTCCGGACAATGCGACCTCCCCGACAGGGTGGGTGTTGGACACTTTTGAGGTGGCTCTGTGGGCTTTTCTGCACACCCGAACTTTTGAAGACGCAATACTTAACGCGGTGAATCGCGGAGCGGACGCAGACACCGTCGGCGCGGTGACAGGCGCTTTGGCAGGAGCTTGCTATGGGTATGCCGCAATCCCGGAACGTTGGCTCTCTCCACTCAAAGACCGAGAGAACCTGCTCACTCTGGCAGACCGCCTGCTGGCGCTTGCATCCGAATAGAGGAGTTTATTCCAGTGAAGACTAAGACGCTTGGCGCCCTAGTCGCCGGTTTTCTTCTCATAAATCTCTTCCTGATAGGGTGGGCGATTTCGCATAATACGCCTCCGGAGTTGCGAGTAGCGTTTCTGGATGTTGGGCAAGGAGACGCTTGCGTGCTGGAAACTCCAACCGGAAAGTCATTGTCATCGACACAGGCGGCGTCTCTCCCGAAAGCGGAGACGACGAAGGACGTCGAACGGTCGCGCCATATTTGCGAAGCCGCGGAATTAATCGCATTGATGTTATGATCCTCTCCCACCCCCACGCAGACCACATCGGGGGCGCAAAAACGCTGATCGAACAGTTCGAAGTCGGCGCTCTCATAGACAACGGGCAGGATGCTTCATCGCCGCTCGTTTCCCCGATTCTAAATTCCGCCCTCTCGCACCATGTCGTCTACCAGCGCGGATTGCGCGGGATGAAACTAGACTGCAAAGATGGCGTTACCGTGCAGATTTTAGCGCCGACTCTGCAAGAGTGC
>JAYVOT010000312.1:0-2039 GCA_043757795.1 Chthonomonadaceae bacterium
TAGAAAATCTGTTCCGAAAAACTCACCCTTTCAGGATGCCCGGAGAACCTCCTTTGGACACAAAACAGTCAAATATGACCTGACAAAAATGATCGAATCGACGTTTTTATGAATACTTTCACAGCCCCTTTAGTCATGGGACTCTAGTCTCTGTCGTTTGCGTAACATGAGTTAATCAATATTTTTAGGTAACTCGCAAGCATTTCGACTGGCAGTTTTTTTTGAAAGAAGTAAATTTATCTCAAGGTGTCGAATATTCACATAACACCCTCGTATTGAAATTGTAGATTGTCTGTAAATTCTATTAAACGCAATGCGTGTGAACCAATAAATTCCAGTGAATCCGAATACCGGAAATCAAAGCGATGCAAATATTATAGCCGCGCGCTGAGTAATAACTATTGCGATTCATCCATAATCCAGGAAGGTTCGACACTTTGGCAGATCGTATGGAATCCGTTTGGGTTGGAGTCGATGCAGGCGGAACTTTCACCGATTTTGTCTCCATTGACAGGAATGGCGAGGTCATTGTATGTAAACTCCCCTCCACTCCGTCCGATCCCGCTGAAGCGATTGTGAGAGGGCTGCAGCGAGAAAGCGGCTTGGAAGACGCTCTTGAGAATAGGGAGATTTCACATGGCACGACTGTCGCTACGAACGCGCTATTAGAGAGAAAAGGCGCCGCAACTGCCCTGATAACGACTGCCGGGTTCAAGGATGTTCTTGAGATCGGAAGACAAACTCGCGATAACCTCTACTCGCTCGCCCCATCACGCACGCCCCCTCTTATTCCCAAAAGCGGACGCTTTGAACTCAGGGAGAGAGTCGATTGGCAGGGAGCGATATTGACTGAAGTCAACGCAAACGAGGCGGAGGCTTTGATCGATGAGATCGCGGATAAGGGCTTCGTCTCCGTGGCGATCTGCTTCCTTTTTTCATATTTAAACCCTAATAATGAGCGAATCGTTGGAGAGATCGCACGCCGAAGGGGATTGAACGTTTCGCTCTCCTGTGAGATTTCGCCGGAACCCAGAGAGTTTGAGAGAACAAGCACGACGGTTGCGAACGCCTTCGTCTCCCCGGTGGTGAGCCGATACTTGACTTCGCTCGAAAAAAATCTTTACGGAACTTCCAGGCGCAAAATCGAAGTCGAACTAGTCGCGGATTTGTTGCCGAAAGCGAACGGCAATCTCAGAATTATGCAGTCCAACGGCGGAACGCTTTCTGTCCGCGAAGCCTCCGCCCAGGCGATCAAAACAGCGATGTCAGGACCTGCAGGCGGAATAGTCGCCGCCGTAAAGTTAGGAGAAGCGATCGGTTTTAAGAACATGATCACCTTCGACATGGGAGGGACGAGTACGGATGTCGCGCTTATAGATGAGGGAGTTTGCTCCGTCGCGTCCGGGGGAATGCTGAACGGGCTTCCGATACGCACTCCCATGCTCGACATTCATACTGTCGGCGCGGGAGGAGGGTCTATCGCGAGACTTGATCTCGCCGGAGGACTGCGAGTAGGTCCGGAGAGCGCGGGAGCTTCCCCGGGACCTGCGGCATACGGAATAGGAGAGCGCATCACGGTGACGGATGCGAATCTGTTGTTGCGCCGTCTACCCTCAGAGGCGCTTTTGGCGGGTTCGTTGCCTCTTGATTACGAGAGAGCGAAGGCTTGCGCAATGCCGCTTTGCGACCGAATCGGAAGCTCCCCGGAAGAGCTAGCGCTTGGAATAGTCGCAGTCGCAGAAGCGGCGATGGCGCGAGCAATTCGGCATATCTCGGTGGAGCGAGGACGCTCTCCTGCTGACTTCACTCTGCTGAGCTTTGGCGGGGCGGGAGGACTTCACGCCTGCAACCTCGCTGCATCGCTTGGGATACGGAGGGTTTTGATTCCGCCCCACCCTGGCGCATTTTCAGCGTTAGGACTTGCGCTCGCTCCGGTGAGAAGAGATTTGGTCAGGTCGTTTCCAGCCCTGACGCTTCCTCCGGATTTTAAATCGTTTGAGGTTGCATTTCAGGAAAGACTGTCGAATTTTGAAATTGAT
>JAYVOT010000313.1:0-7434 GCA_043757795.1 Chthonomonadaceae bacterium
CGATACACAAGGTACGGACTATGCTCAACAAGAGACGCCCCTGCAAACTGGCGCAGGAATGGCAGTCCTACGGGCAGGCAAGCCCGACTCATGTCCGAAGGACATACGGCGCGAAGCGCCACCGAGACCATGACTTCAGTCATGGGATTCAAAAGCGCTATCGAAAAAATCATTTGGTCGTCAGGTCTGCGTAACATCAGTAACTTAGTAGCGTCGATGTCGATAGCAATAACGATCGTTTTAGTTGAACCTTTCCTGCTTGTCCTGACCGACTGCAACGCCCGGAACCGGGAAGGGTTGGGCGTTGGCTTAATCATGTCGTAAAACTGTGTCGTGTTTCTGCTCATCAAGCGTTTCCGGGTAGTTCAGGGTGTAATGCAGACCCCGACTCTCATGACGAATTAGCGCGGACTCAATGACGAGCGCGCCCACTTGCAGGCAATTCCGAGCTTCCCATGCCGCGACAGACGCTTCGTTTTGCCCGGCAAGTTCCGTTTGTAGGCAATACAGTTCACTCTGAGCTTGCAAAAGTTCTTCAGTGGTTCTAACGATTCCGACATAACGTTGCATTATTTTCTGCGCCTGTTTCATAATCCGTATCGCCCCTGAAATAACCTCATTCCCGCTGTTTACTATTTCTGACGAGTCTGGTTCAAATTCGTCGGCGTTTTGGGAAAATTGCGATCTCACTCTATGGGAAAGAGTGTGCGCCGCAGCTCGATATCCGAAAACCATCGCCTCCAACAACGAATTGGAGGCAAGTCGGTTTGCGCCATGCACGCCCGTACAGGCGACTTCCCCTGCCGCGTATAGACGATCAATGTCGGTCGCTCCGTCTAGATTCGTTATCACTCCCCCGCACTGATAGTGTTGAGCCGGAACGATCGGAATAGGCTCCTTCGAGATGTCGATTCCCACGCTCAGGCAACGCTCGTAAACGGTCGGGAAGTGGCTCTTAAGAAAGTCGGGATCGAGGTGAGTGGCATCGAGATAAACGCAGGGGACTTCTCGCCTGTGGATCTCGCTGACGATAGCGCGAGCGACGATGTCTCGCGGCGCAAGATCGCCTAACGGATGATAACGCTTCATAAAGGTCTCGCCATCCGCATGTTTTAAAACTCCGCCTTCGCCCCGGAGCGCTTCCGTTATCAGAAATGCCCTGGCACTGGGGTGATAGAGGGTGGTAGGGTGGAATTGAATAAATTCCATGTTCGCGATAGGGACTCCCGCCCTCCAGGCAATGGCGACTCCGTCTCCGGTTGCGACAAGCGGGTTCGTGGTGTGTTCATAGACCTGCCCGCATCCTCCGGTCGCGAGGAGAGTCGCTTTTGCTAGAAACTCGGTACGCTCGCCTGTCTCGCCGTGCAGCGCGAAAGCGCCCCTGCAAACCTTCGCGCTGCCGCATTGAACAATGTTCAAATCCGTGACGAAAAAATGCTCATACACTGAGATCGCCGGACAGTTTTTGACTGCTTCAAGCAGGGTTCGCTCGCACTCCCAACCGGTGTAGTCAGCAGTATGCACGATTCGATTCCGGGAGTGCCCGCCCTCTCTGCCAAGAGAGAGAACGTCGTCTCCCTCGGAGTTCGTCTCCATGTTGAACTTCGCGCCGAGTTGGATCAACTCGCGAATACGCTCGGGTCCTTCCCGAACCAGAATTTCAACCGCCGCCTCGTTGCAAAGTCCCGCGCCTGCGACAAGCGTGTCCTGTTTATGAAGTTCAAAAGAGTCGTCTCCCGCCAATACGCCGGCGATTCCTCCTTGCGCCCAACTGCTGTTTGCGTCGGTACGAGTCTTCTTTGTCAGCAGCGCGACTGAGCCGTGAGGAGCCACATTGAGAGCGTAGGTCAACCCTGCCAGTCCGCTCCCAACCACTAGAAAATCAACCTCGATCCTCTCCAATGTCTTCTTACCCTTCGTCAAATCCGTTTGCGTAACCGCTTCAGTTTTCGCTTTTCGCCAAACATAGTTCCGCCGACTTCCGCCCTAATTCAACTGCGTCTGAAACAAGTCCTTCGACTTTTGAAATGCACATCCTATTTGCAACTTGAGAGTAAAAAAGCCCATGTACTTCCATGCGCTCTCCCTTGATTTGCGCGAAAGCGCCGGCAGGGACGCTGCAACCGCCGCCAAGTTCCGCCAGAAACGCCCTCTCAGCCGCAACGCAACTAGCGGAGTTTTCATCATGAATCGCTTTTAATAGTTCTCGCGTGACACTGTCTCCAATGCGATTTTCAATGGCGAGCGCGCCCTGTCCGGCGGCGGGCATCATCGTCTCAAAAGAGAGTTCGGAGGTGATTCTATCCCCCCAGCCAAGTCGGTTCAATCCGGCGCATGCGAGTATAATCGCGTCATATCGCCCGTCTTGCAACTTCTTCCACCTGGTGTCAAGGTTGCCGCGAAGTTCCTGGATCAGGAGATGAGGGTAGCCGCACTTAAGAATAGTCTGGCGGCGAACGCTGCTTGTGCCGACGACTGCGCCGGGAGGAAGTTGATCCAGAGTGAGGCCGTTTCGAGAGAGCAACGCGTCAAAAGGATTTTCTCGCGGAGGAGTGCAGCCTATCTCCAGCCCCACCGGAAGCTGACTGGGCATATCTTTGAGAGAGTGAACTCCGAAGTCTATCTCGCCGTCAAGCAGAGCCTGTTCTATCTCTTTTACGAACATGCCCTTAGTTCCTACTGCGGAGAAAGGGACTTCTCGATTCATATCTCCGGTAGTCTGGATGACTTTAATCACGATCTTAAGACCCGGGTGCGCCTCGGAAAGTTTTGACGCGACCCAATCCGATTGCGTCCTGGCGAGTAGACTGCCGCGAGTTCCGAGCGTTAAAGTTTGCGTTTGATTTCGCAATGAAATAGAAGACTCCTCATAAAAGCGATAGGACGAAAGTATACCTCAAACGGAGGGCTGAAGGAGATTTGGAAAAGTACAAGAATTGCGGGAGCGATTCTAAGCGGAATGATGAAGAAACCAATGAGAGGAGGAACGCAGAACACGCAGAAATGGATTACTCAAAAGTCGAAAAAATGTCCTTCCCAGCATGGTTTCAGGCGCTAATCGCACAAATGGAGGAAATCCATGTCGATTCTGAAATCGTGCAGCAAAATATGATGCTCCGGCAGTATTGCGCAGATTTCGAGCGAATGGCTATTTCTGATAGATAGGCAATAATCCGGCGGGCACTTGCAAAATGAGAACCGACATCGCAGTGGCATACTCCGTTCCCGCTTCCGAATTGGAGGACCAACCCCCGTCCGAATCTTGCCTCTTGACGAGAACGTCTCGCGCTCCGGGATACCACGCTTTCCAATCTTCGCCGCCTGCCTGATACATCGCCTGCGTAATGTAGTAAAAGGTGTAGTAAAAATGCTCAGCGTAGTTGAAGCCGGTAGAGCGATCTGAAAGAGGATGAGCGCGAAGGAAGCGAATTCCGCCTTTGCACTCCGGCGTGTCCCGTTTGCCTGCCATCAGCAGTGAAAGAGTCCCGGCTCCCGTTCGCGCCAGACCAGACTGTCTTTGCCCCACTTGATAGTTGAATCCGCCGTCCGTGTCATAGTTTGAACACCTTCTCATATATCCGATCGCCCGGTCGATTGTCGATTGAGAAACTTTTAACCCTGCGTTCCGAGCGGCGCGAAGGGCAAGCACTTGCGCCACTGTCACGGAGATGTCTGCGTCTCCCGGTTGCGGCTGATAACGCCAGCCGCCGTCGCGAAAAGGCTGTCCGTCCACCGTCTGCGAGTCCTCGATGAGACGAATTGCGGCTTCTATGCGGGGCTTCAAATCCTTTCGATGCGCCGCTCCGCTCATCCCGTAAATCTCACAAAGCGCAAGTGTCGCGAATCCGTGCCCGTACATGCTTTGTCCGCTTCCCGATCCGCCATATATCAGGCCGACCGGACCAAACTGCCCGTTCATCTGTACCGCTTTTGTCAACCAATCGACCGCCTGACTCAGAGCCAACCCGAATCGCCCTCGCCCCGGCTGATGCCCTGTCGCAAGAAACGACATCAAAGCCAGACCGGTGATTCCGGCGTCGGAGGTATAACCTCCGCTCGCCCAGTGCCCGTCGGGTTGTTGGTGCGCCGCCAGGAAAGCTAGTCCTCGATTGACTGCCGATTCGGACTGCGGAGTCCCCAGATATTCTCTCGCCTCGACGTCCCAGGGAGAGACTACGGCGCTCGCGGCAGGCCGCTTTCGCTGCGCTTCCGCAACCGATGTACCAAGAGTGAAGAGACAAATTAGCGAAAGAATGCCTAGAATAGGAATAATCTGAAATCTCAACTTCATCCTCCGAGGTAAGAGATATATTGCGAAATGCTGAAGAGAATTGAACCGCGAAATACGCGAAATACGCGAAAAAATGCAGATGCAAATGGATGCAAGAGAGAACAAACTAACATAAGGCTATTTATCAAAGCATGTTTTGAAACGTTTTATCGACTTCGGGCAGTAGGGCGACTGTTTCGCGCATCGCGACAATCATGCGAGCATAGTGGATGATCTCGTCCGATGAGAGCGTGCGTCCCGCACGGTCGTCGAGCCACTTAAAAGCGGGCTGATAACCTCCAACTCGAAACTCCCAGGCTTCTTTTGGAACGTTGTCGAAATATTCCCGGTCATTCAAACGCACGCGGCCATTTTGTTCATCTGACGAAGACGGCAAAAAACGATCTGCAACCCGCATCTTTTTGACGAGGTGGTCTCCAAGAACTGGAAATCCGATGTCGTTACTGTCAAGCTCCGGGGCTTCCAATAGATGCAAGGCGACGAGTTTTTCGCCACTCTTAGCGAGGGCTTGAAAAGAGTTGTAATCGTGCGGCAACGGCAATCGCGGGAAATCTATTTTGAGGAATGGGGCATAACGTTCGCGATAAGTCGGCGCATGAAACACGGCGTAAGCATAGTAAAAAATAGTTTCCGGCTCTGGCGCCGCTCCTATTATTGCTGTAAGTTCCGCTACAAACGCAGGATTGAGATTGGGGCGACGCTCCGGTTCAACTTCCAATGTCCCTTGTTGCGGGTACAGCCACAGGGGAAACACAGTTGAACCATCTTTAATCTCGATAAAAACTGCAGGAGTCGGAAGGTTGCTTACATATGCGTGGCGCCAAGTTTCAGATTTCGTTTGTCGCGGCAAATTCAAAGCAAAATTCTTCCTGTTGGTCATGTTTTTTGCCAACTCGGCTCGCATACGATCTACGACGGCGGAATGTGCGAAGTAGTATCGAGTGTCAAACGGCCTATACGAACATTTAGTAAGAGCAGCCAACCAATTGTTTTCGACTCTTAGCTTGTTTCGCGCTCTGCCGACATCCCAATTTCCAAGTGAATGACGGGCGCGCAGTTCATCGTCGCTCAAATTCGTATTGTAAAAATCTGCAATTCTTGTTTTCAAGTCGTTTTCATCAAAGTCAATTGCAAATTGATCCCGATGTGTTTGGAAGCCGAGAACATTTATCGGGAAAATATCCGTCACTTTCCATCCCAATTCATACTCGGCGCGGAGAGCCTGCTCTTGAGGTCGAAAAAGGTAAAAGGGCTGATTTGGGACGATCTCTTGCCAGTCGATACTCTCAATGTCGGAATTGAGAAGAGTAGCGTACTTATGGGCGCGAGTCCCGTATAGGTCTGCGTGGAAAATTCTTGCGGTCAAATCGAAAGCCTTTGTAGAAGTTCGTCGCGTGTCAGCTCGAAATGAGACTCAACATCCTTCAAAATATTTGCCAACGTTCCGACACGAAGCGATTCGTGAAGGGGGATGGATAGATGATGCTCCCCATTCTGTTGCGTCGTCAATCGAAGGTGATCACCCTTTTGACGTGTGGCTAAATAGCCCAGTTCTTTCAAAGCATCTGCAAGCCGTTGACCTGAAATATCGCGCGGAAGTCTCACGCCGCCAAAACCTCGTCGTGAACAATATGCAGACGTATGATTTTCGGCGTAGCGCCCTCCTCAAAATGTGCCTGTACCGCCTCGCTAACATTTGATCGCAACTCTTGAAGGGAGTCCGCCTCCGTAAATATGGACTGTCCCATCGCTCGCGCCGTATAGCCTCCCTCTACAGCCTCCTCCACAAGGAAAATGATCTCGTTCATTTTAAGTTCCCTCTCTTTCCCACAAAAGTTTTCTCTCGATTTTTCTGCCGTTTTCAAATGAGACTTAGTCACGTACAAAGGCAAAACCGCACACTCAAGAGCAGAGCGAATACCTTCAATTTTAAGATAGGGATACGCCTCCATTATCGCCTCGACGGCGTATAGCAAAGCCGCTAACGCCACAATAGCGTCTACCGTGACGCCGCTACCGTCTCAAGCAAAGTTTTCCTCCCATCACGTCTGCATTGATCGTGATTCTTTCCTGATTTTGCAACTTAATTGCTCGCTTTCACAAGTTTCACCATTAAGCAGATCTATACTCCCTGCGTTATGTCGAATACGTTTTCATCCTTAGAATCGTCCTCAGCACGTTCTTTCTTCTTGCTATTGCCATGCAAGTCAAACAGGTAGATATTGTCGAAAGATTTCATGAGACTTCGGCGCATTCCGCGAAAAGTGGGGTTGTCGAGATAGGAGTTGTCCGTGATGAAGGCGACGATCCCGCTTCCGTTTTGATCGATCTTCCACTGCGCGAACCGGATGAACTTCACGTAATCGTTTTGCAACCACTTCGGGTTTCTTTCTTCCAACTTTGCGCCGTCAACTGTGAAGTACTCTTGAATGAGTTTGCCGATGAAAGTCAGCTTGCCCTGCGAATCTTTGCTCGGATTGTCGGATTTGCCGAAGTAGGGAGGATTTCCTATGACTATCAACACGGGCTCCCGATCTCGTATCGCGTTCGCCTCTCGAATCTCGTTGCTCAGGATGTCCGCTCCGGGCAGGTTGATCGCTTCCGGAGATTTGTTCATCATCGTGTCTGCGAGATAGACGGGCAGTCGTACTGAGTCCGGGAGGGGCGCGCCAAGTTCTGCGAGCAACTGCCGGAGTTTGATGTGTGCGAGAGTGTATGCGGCGGGCAACCTTTCAAAAGCGTAAAAATGTTTGGCGAGGTGATTTCTCGCTTTGTCTGGCCAAAGTCCTGGGGTACTCCCCTTCATCATTGTATCATAAACTTTAAGATAGGAGCGTGCGAGAAAAGTTGCAGTCCCGGTCGCCGGATCAAGAAGACGAACGCTCTCATCCGCTAGCCCCTCTCGTTTGCCGAAATCTTTCCGAAGCAAGTCGTCCACCGCACGAACAATGAAATCGACGACAGCATCCGGGGTGTAATAAACTCCGGCGCGTTCGCGAAGTTGAGGGTCGTAGGCTCCGAGGAAGGTTTCGTAGAAATGCACAAGCGGGTCTGAGATGCCTGCGCCATGCTTCATCGCCGCGACTCTGTCCGATGACTCGAGATCGGAACAGATCCCGTCTATGATCCAGTGAAACTCTTCG